>JBJEKB010000165.1:0-13035 GCA_051878395.1 Muribaculaceae bacterium | reverse complement strand
ACCACTCTGTGAAAGCCGGCAAGATGATGGCTCATGTTTATGAGGAAAAGAAACGGAGGGGCGCAGTATTGCAGCAACGTGCCATTGTCCCTAATGACACCAAGATGTTTGCACAAGCTGATGTGGAAGACGATATTAGTTATTATGCCACTGCCGATGCTGAATGTGGAAAAGTGTATGATATGCTAAAATCAGGAAAAGAATGTTGTCCTTCATTCCGATTCATAGATATATCTATACCATACTCTACCTATTTCAGCGAATTTAACTTTGATGCGGAATAGAGTTGTTTGTTCGCCCGGATTTGCCGTGTAATCGCATCATAAACCCACAATTAACCCGCCTAAAAGTCGGCATGAAGTCTCAATTTTTTTGAAACTTCAAGCACGTTTTTGAGGGAAAAGCGGGATGGGGTGGTGAATGTTTTTGGGGTGAAAATTTGGTGGATTCAAAAAGATTATCTACCTTTGCGATGAATTAGAGCAGAAATTATTAAGAAAAATCACCTATAAAGGTGTGATTTATAGATTGTTTTAGGTCGCCTGCCGGAGGGCGGGCATAATTACAAAATTTAAGATTATGAAGAAAGATTTGAACTCAGAGGCAGTCTTGAGGCGCGCATTGCCACCTCATGCCTTCCATCCGAATGTGTCAATCAGCGCTTCGTGTGGACGCCAGTGTTATGTGGCTTATCCCGTAAAAAAAGATTAAGGGTTATCCCACTTAATTTTGAAGAAAATCCCGAAAGGGATAAACATATCTGAGTAATCAGAACTTGAAATGACTTCTTTGGGACTGCGGTCTCAATGAAGTTTTTTATTTGTGGCAATTTTCGATAAAATAATATAAATGCTAATACCACTAATTTATTCATACTATTTTTCCCCGGAAAACGGCGCGAAGTGATTTCGAGCCGTTTTATTTTTTTTGTTGCAAGAAATTATTAATTTTGCACCTTTATAGTGGGGACAGAAGTCGCCATAACTAAAATTACTTGTTTTATGAGAAACATTATCCTCTTTGATAATAAGGAAAATCGTGAGAATCTGTTGCCGCTCACGTTTACTCGTCCTGTGGCAGACATTCGTGTGGGAATTGAAACATTCACCGAGAAATGGCAACGCATCTTCCCCGATGCCGAAATCTCGCATCTCACTGTGGAATATCTTCGCCGCAAGTTTGTGCCAAAATACACCTCCGACACCCTGTTCATTGTGGGGCACGTAATCCCCGATGACGCTTTTGTCGAGGCTGTGTCGAATCTTGCGCTGCGCCATGCGATAGTGAAAGACGGAATGTTGCTTGCCTATCGAGGCGACAAAGCCGGTTTCGACGCCGCATGTCTTGGCTATCGCGATTCTTCGACCGAATGGGACAAAGAATTGATGACGATAAATTTCAACTACGACATTTTTATGCTCAACGACACCGCGCTCGCCCTCGATTACCGTCGCATAGTTGCCGGGCGCGAGTCGCAACCGGTGAGCGACTCCAATATTATAATAGGAGACCGCTATTTCCCCGATGGCACACCGCGCCTTTTCCTCGAGGAGGGCGCAAAGATGGAGGGTGCGATAATCAACCTCACCAAAGGTCCGGTGTATATAGGTAAAGATGCCGAAGTGATGGAGGGGGCATGTATCCGCGCGCCTTTTGCCGGCTGCACCCACTCTGTGGTGAACATGGGCGCAAAAGTGTATGGCGCCACCACCCTCGGACCCTACTGCAAAGTGGGCGGCGAGGTGAACAACGTTGTGTTTATCGGCTACAGCAACAAAGCGCATGACGGATTCCTCGGAAATGCCGTGATAGGGGAGTGGTGCAATATCGGCGGTGGCACAACAGCCTCCAACCTCAAAAACGACTATGGCGAGATTAAACTGTGGAACTACCCGCAGGCGCGTTTTGTGCGCACCGGTTTGCAGTTCTGCGGCCTCATAATGGGCGACCACACCAAACTCGGAGTTAACACCATGATAAACACAGCCACTGTGCTTGGCGTGGGGGTTAACATCCATGGAACAGGCTTCCCGAGAAACTTTGTGCCATCGTTCTCCGAGGGCGGCTCATCGGGATTTGTCGATGTGTCGCTAACCAAGTTCTTCACGATTGCCGAGCGAATGATGGCTCGCCGCAACAAAGTGCTGAGCGAGGATGACAAAGAGATGTTCAAATCGATTTATTCTATAGCCGACAATTACAAATAATGAATATGAAGAAAATACTCTATATACTATTGTGTGTGGCTGCAGCCCAATTTGCGAGCGCCGAAGAGACCACTCCGGCGCAGAAACTCCGCATGGCGCAGTATGCGATTGAAAAATTTTATGTTGATGACGTAAATTCCTCGGAACTTGTCGAGAACGCAATCAAAGGGATGCTTGAACACCTCGACCCACACTCCTCCTACACCGACCCCGATGAGACAAGCGAAATGACAGAGCAACTCGACGGCGAGTTTGAAGGCATCGGAATCCAATTTCAAATGAAAGAAGACACCTTGTATGTGATTCAAACAATCGCCGGTGGTCCATCGGAGCGTGTCGGAATCCTTGCCGGCGACCGCATCGTGATGGTAAACGACACCGCAATCGCCGGTGTGAAGATGAAACAGCGGGACATTATGAAGCGACTTCGCGGCAAGAAAGGCACCATGGTGGATGTGCTCGTGAAGCGCGGAAACGAGAATATATCGTTCAGAATCAAGCGCGACAAGATACCTGTAACGAGCATCGACGCCGCCTATATGATTGCTCCCGGCGTGGGTTATATAAGATTGAGCCGATTTGGAGAAAAATCGTATCAAGAGTTTATGGAGAAGGTGAAACTCCTCAAGAAACAGGGGATGAACCGCCTTATCTTCGACCTCAGCGACAACGGCGGCGGTTACCTCAACTCGGCTACACAACTCGCCAATGAATTCCTCTCGGCGGGAAATCTCATCGTATATACCGAAGGACGCAGCTCGTCGCGACACGCGACCAACGCCACCGGCTTCGGCTCGCTCAAAGATATGAAAATAGCTGTTGTGGTCAACCAATATTCGGCATCGGCGAGCGAGATATTCTCCGGCGCCATCCAGGATTGGGATCGCGGTGTGGTGGTGGGACGCCGCACCTTCGGCAAGGGGCTTGTTCAACGCCCGTTCCCATTCACCGACGGCTCGCTCATCCGCCTCACAATAGCGCGCTATTACACCCCGTCGGGACGCTGCATCCAGAAACCTTACGACAAAGGGAATGACGCCTATGCACGCGACATCATCGGCCGTTATAACAACGGCGAACTCGCCAGCGCCGACAGCATCCATTTCCCCGACTCGCTGCGCTACACCACCTTGCGAAGCAAACGCGTGATTTATGGCGGTGGCGGCATCATGCCCGACCGCTTCGTGCCCCTCGACACCACTCAATACACCAAATATTACCGCTCCCTTGTAGCAAAAGGCGTGTTAAACACATTCTCGGTGAACTATGTGGACAAAAACCGCAAGCAACTCAAGCGAGAATATAAGTCCGAGGAGGATTTCTGCCGCCGTTTCAGCGTGAGCGACGACATGGTGGAAGAACTCACCCAACTCGGGCTTCACGAGAAAGTCGAAATCAACAAGGAGGAATTGAAAACGAGCGAGCCGCTCATCCGCCGCGTGCTCAAGGCGATGATTGCCCGCGACCTCTGGACCATGGACGCCTATTTCAGAGTGTATAACGAGCAAAACGACCTTGTGCAGGAAGCATTGCGCATTTTGAGCGATGATGCGCTCTACCAAAGAGTGCTCAACGAAGGCGCCACTCGCAACACCGACAAGGTGAACAAGAACAAAGACATTTATTGAAGATGAAATACACCGAACTATATATTAAAGGAGTGTTTGAAATCGAACCGGTGCGCTATGGCGACCACCGCGGCTATTTCTGCGAGACATTCAAACTCGACGAGTTTCGCAGCCACGTGGGGGATGTGGAGTTTGTCCAGGACAACGAGAGCTACTCCACCCACGGAGTGCTGCGCGGACTCCACTTCCAGGCAGGGGAGTGGTCGCAGGCAAAACTGGTGAGAGTGTCGCGCGGTCGCGTGCTCGATGTCGCCGTGGATTTGCGCCGCAACTCCCCCACGTGTGGCAAGAGCGTGGTTGTGGAGCTGAGCGCCGAGCGCGGCAACATGCTGTTTATCCCGCGCGGTTTTGCCCATGGATTTGTGGTTGTGGGCGATGACGCGCAGTTCCAATACAAGGTGGACAACGCCTACCATCCCGAGGCTGAACACACCCTTGCGTGGAACGACCCGGCACTCGACATCGATTGGCGCCTCCCGGCAAGCGAACTTCTGCTCTCGGCGAAGGATGAAGCCGGATTGTCGCTAAATGAGGTTAAAAATAGTTATTTATTCTAAAATATCGGTTTTTGCGGCTGTCGTTCTCGGGCGTGTTATGTCTGTTTTGGGCGGCTTTGAGAAGCCACAGAGGGCATTTTCGGGCATGTGCGAGGGTGCGTTGAAACCGCCGGCAGGAGCCGCTGTATAATATATTAGGAGTAAAAACATTTGGAAATTAGCGCGAAAGTTGCTATCTTTGCACAGTTTTTCGGACTAAGGATTCGCCTGAAAGCTCTAAATCGTTGAAAGATAGGGTTGAAGGCGGGTTTTTGATGCGTGAACATAGAAAGAAATAATAAAACAAAATAAGTATTAATTAACAAAAGCAAAACAGAACTAAGATGCCTACAATTCAGCAATTAGTAAGAAAAGGACGTGTTGCTTTGGAATACTCCAGCAAATCTCCGGCATTGGATTCATGTCCACAACGCCGCGGTGTGTGCGTGAGAGTATATACCACAACTCCAAAGAAGCCAAACTCGGCTATGCGTAAAGTGGCACGTGTAAGATTGACTAATGGTAAAGAAGTAAACTCCTACATTCCGGGAGAAGGACACAACCTTCAAGAGCACTCAATCGTGATGGTTCGCGGTGGTCGTGTAAAAGACCTTCCGGGTGTACGTTATCACATTGTACGCGGTACATTGGATACAGCAGGTGTAAACGGACGTACCCAACGTCGTTCCAAATATGGAGCTAAACGCCCCAAAGCAGGAGCAAAGAAGTAATCAACTTTTCTTCAGAGAACAAAAAATTTAAGTAACAAACTTAGTTTTTTCGTTTTATTGGATTGATATTACGGTTGAGTAAATGACATCAGAGGATGTCGTTGAAGCAAAGTAAAAAGACAACCAAGCGAACAAAAAACGCAACATTTTTAAAAAGACATGAGAAAGGCTAAGCCAAAAAAACGTATCGTATTGCCGGATCCGGTATTTAACGATGTAAGGGTTTCAAAATTTGTAAACCACTTGATGTATGACGGTAAGAAAAACACCGCATACGGAATCTTCTATTCAGCACTTGAGATTGTGAAATCAAAGTTGCCCAACGAGGAAAAATCGAGCCTCGAGATTTGGAAAAAGGCTTTGGAAAATATAACTCCGCAAGTGGAGGTTAAATCGCGTCGTATCGGTGGTGCCACATTCCAAGTGCCGACCGAAATTCGCCCCGACCGCAAGGAATCAATATCAATGAAGAATCTTATTATTTTCTCACGCAAACGTGGTGGCAAGACAATGGCAGACAAATTGGCTGCCGAAATCGTTGATGCCTTCAACGAGCAAGGTGGTGCATTCAAACGTAAAGAGGATATGCACCGCATGGCAGAGGCTAACCGCGCGTTCGCTCATTTCAGATTTTAATTTGATAATTTCCTAAGACAATGACAAAGAAAGACGAACAATTGAAGTTGACCAGAAATATTGGTATTATGGCTCACATCGATGCCGGTAAAACCACTACTTCTGAGCGTATTCTTTTCTACACAGGTCTCACCCACAAGATTGGCGAGGTGCACGATGGTGCAGCCACAATGGACTGGATGGAGCAAGAGCAGGAACGTGGTATTACTATCACTTCTGCCGCAACCACAGCGTTCTGGAACTATGCAGGTAACAAATACAAAATCAACCTTATAGATACCCCAGGACACGTGGATTTCACCGTTGAGGTTGAGCGTTCGCTCCGTATCCTCGATGGCGCCGTTGCTACTTTCTGCGCCGTTGGTGGTGTTGAGCCCCAAAGTGAAACAGTGTGGCGTCAAGCCGACAAATATAACGTACCCCGTATCGGTTATGTAAACAAAATGGACCGTTCGGGTGCCAACTTCTTCGAGGTGGTTCGCCAATTGAAAGAAGTTCTCGGTGCTAACCCATGTCCTATTCAAGTGCCCATCGGCGCAGAAGAAACCTTCAAAGGCTGCGTTGACTTGGTGACAATGAAAGCCCTTTTCTGGCACGACGAGACTATGGGTGCCGACTTCTCTGAGGAAGAAATCCCCGCAAACATGCTCGCAGAATGTGAAGAATGGCGCGACAAAATGCTCGAGAAAATCGCCGAGTTTGACGATGAGCTCATGGAGAAATACTTCGATGACCCATCCACTATCTCGGAAGACGAAATTCGCCGCGCACTCCGCAAGGCTACTCTCTCGATGCAACTCGTGCCGATGATTTGCGGTAGCTCGTTCAAAAACAAAGGTGTGCAACGCCTTCTCGACGCAGTTTGCGCCTACCTCCCATCACCCGAGGATACTCCCGAGGTTGTTGGCCACGCAGTGGGCAACGAAGATGAGAAAGTGGCTCGCAAGCCACTCTTCGAAGAGCCTATGTGCGCCCTCGCATTCAAGATTGCAACCGACCCCTATGTAGGTCGTCTCTGCTTCTTCCGCGTTTACTCAGGTCAAATCGATGCCGGTAGCTACGTTCTCAACACCCGCTCGGGCAAGAAAGAGCGTATCTCTCGCCTCTTCCAAATGCACTCCAACAAGCAGAACCCGATGGAAACTATCGGCTGCGGTGATATCGGTGCCGGCGTAGGTTTCAAGGATATCCGCACAGGTGATACCCTTTGCGACGAGAACCATCCTATCGTGCTCGAGTCGATGGACTTCCCCGATCCCGTTATCGGTATCGCTGTTGAGCCTAAGACTCAGAAAGACCTTGACAAACTCGGCGTAGGTCTCCAGAAACTTGCCGAAGAAGACCCGACATTCCGTGTACAGACCAACGAAGAAACAGGTCAAACCGTTATCAGCGGTATGGGTGAGCTCCACTTGGATATCATCATCGACCGTCTCCGTCGCGAGTTCAAGGTAGAATGTAACCAAGGTCGTCCTCAAGTTACCTACAAAGAGGCTATCACCAAATCGTTTGAATTGCGCGAAGTGTTCAAGAAGCAAACCGGTGGTCGCGGTAAGTTTGCCGACATCATCGTACGCCTTGAGCCGGTAGAAGAAGGCAGCGAAGGCGGATTGGTATTCGTTGACGAGGTTAAAGGTGGTAACATTCCTAAGGAATTCATTCCTTCGGTACAGAAAGGTTTCCAAACTGCAATGAAGAACGGTGTTCTTGCCGGCTTCCCTGTTGAGAACCTTAAAGTAACCCTCCTCGATGGTAGCTTCCACCCTGTTGACTCCGACCAGTTGTCATTCGAGCTCTGCGCCATCCAGGCATTCAAGAAAGCCTGTGAGAAAGCCGGACCGGTTCTCCTCGAGCCTATCATGAAGATTGAGGTAGTAACCCCCGAAGAGAGCATGGGTGATGTAATCAGCGACCTTAACAAGCGTCGCGGCCAGGTAGAAGGCATGGAGACAAGCCGCAGCGGCGCCCGCGTGGTAAAAGCCAAAGCTCCTCTTGCCGAAATGTTTGGTTATGTAACAGCATTGCGTACCATCACCTCGGGTCGTGCCACCAGCACAATGTCGTTCTCACACTATAGCGAAGTGAGCAACTCGATTGCCAAGAACGTGCTCACAGAGTGCCAAGGTCGAGTTGACTTATTGAAATAAAAAAATCAATTACAATAAACAATATGAGCCAAAAAATCAGAATTAAACTAAAATCTTACGACCACAACTTGGTTGATAAGTCGGCTGAGAAGATTGTAAAGACAGTGAAGGCTACAGGTGCTTTGGTAAGCGGTCCAATTCCATTGCCAACCCACAAGAGAATCTTCACAGTGAACCGTTCGACTTTCGTAAACAAAAAGTCGCGTGAACAATTCCAATTGTCGAGCTACAAGCGCTTAATCGACATCTACAGCAGCACTGCAAAGACAGTTGACGCCCTCATGAAATTGGAATTGCCCAGCGGAGTCGATGTATCTATCAAAGCGTAAATTTTAGTACAAACAACAATTAAATTAAAAAGAGAAATGCCAGGATTAATTGGAAAGAAAATCGGAATGACATCCGTTTTCAGTGCCGACGGTAAGAATATTCCGTGCACTGTTATCGAAGTAGGTCCTTGTGTTGTTACTCAGGTTAAGACAGTAGAAACCGACGGCTACGAAGCGCTGCAACTCGGCTTCCAAGAGAAGAAAGATAAGCACACTACCAAGCCCGAGGCAGGACACTTCAAGAAAGCCGGTGTAGCACCTCAAAGACACTTGGCCGAGTTCAAAGGTTTTGAGGGTTATGCCCTCGGCGACACCATCACAGTGGATTTGTTCACCGAATCCGACTTCGTGGATATAATCGGTACCTCGAAAGGTAAAGGTTACCAAGGTGTAGTTAAGCGTCATGGTTTCGGCGGTGTAGGCCAGACAACTCACGGTCAGCACAACCGTCTCCGCGCTCCGGGTTCAATCGGTGCCTGCTCCTACCCCGCAATCGTATTCAAAGGTATGCGCATGGCCGGACAGATGGGCAACGAACGCGTAACAGTTCAAAATCTTCAAGTGATTAAAGTAATTCCCGAACACAACATTTTGATGATCAAAGGTTCGATTCCGGGATGTAAAGGTTCAATCGTTTTAATTGAGAAATAAATGGAACTCGCAGTATATAACATCAAAGGAGAAGACACCGGAAGAAAGGTAACGCTTAATGATGAAGTGTTCGGAATCGAACCCAACGAGCATGCCGTTTATCTCGATGTCAAACAATTCCTTGCCAACCAACGTCAGGGAACTCACAAATCGAAAGAAAGAAGCGAAGTTTCGGGCTCAACCCGTAAATTGCACAAGCAAAAAGGTGGCGGTGGCAGCCGTATCGGTGATATCAACTCGCCTGTATTGGTGGGTGGTGGCCGCGTATTCGGTCCGCGTCCTCGCGACTATCGCTTCAAATTGAACAAGAAAGTGAAACTTCTTGCTCGCAAGAGCGCACTCAGCGCCAAGGCAGCAGAAGGTGCTATCGTAGTAGTTGAAGACTTCAATTTTGAGGCTCCTAAAACTAAAGAATTTGTAAACTTTACTAAAAATCTTAAATTAGAGGGTTCAAAAATCCTTGTGGTTTTAGCATCTCAAAATAAAAACGTATATTTGTCGGCTCGAAATATCGAGCGTGCAAATATAATCACTGCTAACGAACTCAACACCTATAAAGTGCTTGACAACAAGTCGCTTGTGTTGACCGAAAGCAGTGTGGCTGTAATTAACGAACTTTAATTAAGGAGGTAATAGAAAATGAACATTTCAATCGAACCTATCGTAACAGAAAAGGCGAACTTTTTGAGCGAAAAATTAAATCGCTACACTTTCCGTGTATCTCCCAACGCCACTAAGCCTCAAATCAAGGCTATCGTTTCAGAAATCTATGGAGTGAAAGTGGTTTCGGTAAACACAGCCAACTATCGTGGCAAAAACAAGTCGCGCTACACCAAATCGGGCCTCATCCAAGGAAAGACAGCCGCTTTCAAAAAAGCGATTGTAACAATTGCCGAGGGCGAAAAGATTGATTTTTATAGCAATATTTAATAATAGAAATGGCAGTAAGAAAATTCAAGCCCACAACACCGGGGCAAAGACACAAAGTTATTGGTGTATTTAAAGATACTATCACTGCAACTACACCAGAGAAGTCTCTTACAGTCGGTAAAAAATCAACAGGCGGTCGAAACGCTGAAGGCCACCGCACTATGCGTTACATGGGCGGTGGACACAAGCGTAAATACCGTATCATCGACTTCAAGAGAAATAAAGACGGTGTTCCGGCAGTAGTGAAGAGCATCGAGTACGACCCAAACCGTACAGCTCGCATCGCTCTCCTTTACTATGCCGACGGGGCGAAAGCCTACATCATTGCACCCAACGGTCTCCAAGTTGGCGCTACAGTTCTCAGTGGCGAGAATGCTTCACCCGAGGTGGGTAACGCACTCCCGCTCAGTAAAATTCCTGTTGGTACTTTAATTCATAACATCGAACTCCGTCCTGGACAAGGTGCATTCATGGCTCGCAGCGCCGGTGCATACGCTCAGTTGACATCTCGTGAGGGCGACTATGTTATTGTCAAATTACCTTCGGGTGAAACACGTAAAATTCTTGCCGCTTGCAAGGCAACAGTAGGTGTTGTCGGCAACAGCGAGCACAACCTTGAGAAATCGGGTAAAGCCGGTCGCTCTCGCTGGTTGGGTCGCCGCCCGCACAACCGTGGTGTCGTTATGAACCCTGTCGATCACCCAATGGGTGGTGGTGAAGGTCGCGCATCAGGTGGTCACCCACGTTCTCGCAAGGGTCTCTACTCTAAGGGCTTGAAGACACGTGCACCTAAGAAGCATTCTTCTAAGTACATTATTGAAAGAAGGAAAAAATAATTTGATTAATTAAATAACTATGAGTCGTTCAATCAAAAAAGGCCCATATATCAGCGTATCACTCGACAAGAAGGTGGCTGCCATGGAAGAATCGGGCAAAAAAGCCGTTATCAAAACATGGTCGCGCGCATCTATGATCGCTCCCGAATTCGTAGGTCACACTTTCGCAGTGCACAATGGTAATAAGTTCATTCCCGTTTATGTTACTGAAAACATGGTAGGTCACAAGTTAGGCGAATTTGCTCCCACTCGCACCTTCCGCGGACATGCAGGTAACAAGAAAAAATAAGGGCCCGGGATTAATTTCGAATTAAAAAAAAGAATTAAATACAATGGGTGTAAGAAAAAGAAAAACAGCCGAAACAATTAAGGAAACCCGCAAAACCCAATATTTTGCGAAGCTTAAGAATGTTCCGTCATCACCGCGCAAAATGCGCCTCGTAGCCGACATGGTTCGTGGTATGGAAGTGTTCAAAGCACTCGGTGTCCTTAAATTCTCAAATAAAGAAGCCGCTGCAAAGGTTGAAAAACTCCTCCGCTCGGCTATCGCCAATTGGGAACAGAAAAATGAAAGAAAAGCAGAAAGCGGTGAATTGTTCGTTAAGACAATTTTCGTCGATTGCGCTCCTATGCTCAAACGCCTCCGCACTGCTCCTCAAGGTCGTGGTTACAGAATCCGCAAGCGTTCCAACCATGTGACTTTGTTTGTAGATACTTTTGATAATAACGTTAAAACTGATGCTTAAAAATGGGACAGAAAGTAAATCCAATTAGCAACCGCTTGGGAATCATCAGAGGATGGGATTCTAACTGGACTCCCGAGAAAAAGTACAAATTCGGTGACACTCTGCTCGAGGATAGCAAAATCCGTAAGTATCTTAACGCTCGCCTTGCCAACTCAAGCGTATCTCGCATTGTCATTGAGAGAACTATCAAGCGCGTCACTATCACTGTCTGCACCTCTCGCCCCGGTATGATTATCGGTAAAGGCGGTCAGGAAGTGGACAACCTCAAGGAAGAACTTAAGAAAATCACCGACAAAGACGTTCAAATCAACGTTCACGAGATTAAACGTCCCGAACTCGATGCTCAAATCGTAGCAGCAAACATCGCTCGCCAAATCGAAGGCAAAATCGCCTATCGCCGCGCTGCCAAGATGGCTGTCGCTTCGACTATGAGAATGGGTGCTCAAGGTATTAAGGTGCAAATCTCAGGCCGCCTCAACGGTGCCGAAATGGCTCGTAGCGAAATGCTCAAGGAAGGCCGTACTCCTTTGCACACTCTCCGCGCCGACATCGACTACGCTCTTGTGCCTGCACTCACCAAAGTGGGTCTTATTGGTGTAAAAGTGTGGATCTGCCGTGGCGAAGTGTATGGCAAACGCGATTTGGCTCCCAACTTCACCTCTACTTCCAAGGAAGGTCGCCCAGCCGGTGCAGGTGCTCCTCGCCGTGGCGGTTTCCGTAAAAAGAACAATCGTTAATCGACTTTGAAATTTCAGAACAATGTTACAACCAAAGAAAACTAAATTCAGAAGACAACAAAAAGGCCGCATGAAAGGCCAAGCCCAACGCGGCAACCAGTTGGCCTTCGGTTCGTTTGGTATAAAGACTCTCGACGCGAAATGGATCACAGGTCGCCAAATCGAGGCTGCACGTATCGCCGTTACTCGCTACATGCAACGCCAAGGTCAGATCTGGATTCGCATCTTCCCCGACAAGCCTATCACCAAGAAGCCTGCCGAAGTGCGTATGGGTAAAGGTAAAGGTGCTCCCGAAGGTTTCGTGGCTCCCGTTACCCCAGGACGCGTTCTCATCGAAGTGGAAGGCGTAAGTTTCGAAATCGCCAAGGAAGCTTTGAGACTTGCCGCTCAAAAACTCCCCGTTACCACTAAATTTATCGTTCGTCGCGATTATGATCCATCTCAAAACGTGTAATAGATTATGAAAAAGGAAGAAATTAAAGAACTAAGCGACAAAGAACTTAAGGAAAGATTGGAAGTTGCTGAAAAAGACTACCGTCAGCAGAAAATCAATCATTCGATTACTCCTTTGGATAATCCTGCCAAAATCACCGCAGACCGCAGAATGATTGCCCGCATGAAGACAGAACTGCGTCGCCGCGAACTCAACAGTGTTAATAAATAATCCCCAACACAATAATGGAAAGTAGAAATTTAAGAAAAGAAAGAATTGGGGTTGTTTCAAGCAACAAGGGTGACAAAACCATCACTGTAACCATCAAGTGGAAAGAGAAGCACCCAATTTATGGTAAATTCGTTAACAAAACGAAGAAATACCACGCTCACGACGAGAACAACGAATGCCAAATCGGCGACAAAGTGCGCCTCATGGAAACTCGTCCGCTAAGCAAAACTAAAAGATGGAGATTGGTAGAAATAATT
>JBJEKB010000164.1:0-2976 GCA_051878395.1 Muribaculaceae bacterium | reverse complement strand
AACTCGAGGCACTCGGCATCCCTATTACGTAATCCGACTGCTGAATTATGGGTTAGGTTTACCACCTTAGTGGCTTTCTCTGATGTGCAGCACCTCCACCAACACCTTGCGCCCCATCAACAAAAAAATCCCCGACATTGCTGCCGGGGATTGGATATGGGACGACCGAAAATTATTCGGCGTAGGTGATTGTCATTGTAATCATGCGGATTTGGCTTGCAGTACCTGTGTTCGGGTTGGCATTGGTAACTGTGGTAGTTGTTGCATCGATAGAACCGATGTTGATGTCGCTACCGCTGAATGTTACCGCACCGGCTGTTGCTGTAACCTGCTCGGCTGCGTTGCAGAGGATGCCGTTATATGTATCGCAGTTGATAACAATGCTTGCAATCTTCTTACTTGCGTTTACAGTCATTGAATTCTTGGGATACATGCGCACATTTGTTCCTGCGGTGTAATATTTAGGAGCATTGGTGTTGCCGCCGCCGTCGAATGTGAGGGTTGTGCCGTCGCTGAGGTTGAGAGTGGTAACTGCTGTGCCGTTGGCGATACCGAAGTCGGCAAATGTAACCTTGATTTGGTTGCCTGTTACTTCACCGCCTGAGCCGCCACCGGTTTCACCACCGCCGGTTTCGCCGCCGCTACCCGGGTCGGTAGTGCTGCCGTTGATAGAGTAGAGGTAGGCTGCATTTTGAACGGTTTCGGGAGTGTTGCCCATGTAGTTGGTTACTTTACCATGGATAACAACCTCGTCGCCCACCTTGATTTGGTAGTTGCCGTCAACCCACTTCTGGTTGCCGAGGTAGAGGGCGCGGAACACATAGAATTGACCGGTTGTAGAGCCGTCGTCCGAAACGTAGAATGTACCGTTGCCGTAAGATGCTTCGTAGGCATATTTAATCGAAGATACTTTGCCTTTGAAATATACTTCGCCGGATTCTTCGCCCGATGCGAGAGCCGATGCAATAGATGTGATGGCAGCGATGTTGTAGGGGTTGTTAAGTGTACCGTCTCCGGTGCCTTCGCCTGTTTCGCCACCGCCTTCACCGCCGCCGGTGCTGCCACCGTCGCTGGTCTTGCCGTTGAGCGAGTAGAGATAGGCTTTGTTTTGAACGGTTTCGGGAGTTGTGCCGTAGGTGCTTACATATTTCACCACCTTACCGCAGATAATCACTTCGTCGCCTGCCTTAATTTGGGTGTTGCCCTCAACCCACTTCTGGTTGCCGAGGTAGAGAGCGCGATATACATAGAATTGACCTGTGGCTGTGCCGTCGTCGCTGATGTAGAATGTGGCGTTGCCAAATGAGCCGAATTCTTCTTTCACCGAAGCCACTTTGCCTTTGATATACACATCGTTGGGCGATTCGGCATTGTCGGCGAGAGTGTTGATATAGGCTGTAACGCCTGCTGCATTGTAGGGGTTGTCGATAGTACCGTTACCCGATGCTTCGCCACCACCTGTTTCACCGCCGCCGGTGCTGCCACCGTTGCCGTTGAGAGAGTAGATATAAGCACCGTTTTGAACAGTCTCGGGGGTGTTGCCCTTGTAGTTAACCACCTTACCGCAGATTACAACTTCGTCGCCCACCTTGATTTGAGTGTCGCCTGTTGCCCACTTCTTGTTGCCGAGGTAGAGGCAGCGGAACACGTAGAATTGGTTGTTGGCTGTGCCATCGTCGCTGATGTAGAATGTGGCATTGCCGTATGAGCCGAATTCTTCATTAATAGAAACGATTTTACCCTTGATATACACGTTGTTGGGTGATTCGGTATCGGCTGCAAGACTTGAAGTGTATTCGAGAGCGCCTGCGCAGTTGAATGGGTTGGCGAGACTACCATCGCCCGATGGAGTGCCGTCGCCGCCTGTCTCAACGCCTTCGATTTCAAATGTGCCGAGAGCGCCCGAGCAGTTAACACCGGCTTGTGCATATTGGTTCTCGAGAACACCTTTCACCTTGATGGCTTTGCCAACGAGGTCTTTGTGGTCGGGGATATTACCAAGTTCGCGGAGTTTACTGTCTTGAGGAAGCGGAACGATAACGCAGTTGGCGATATCCTTAGTGTCGGCAGTTGCACCGATAACGAGGTTGTTGTTCATTGCTGCTTCTGCGCCCCATTGGATATCGGAGTTGGCTTTCACTTCGTTCACACCCGGAGCAACAGCACCAACGATGTAGCCTGCTACCCAACCTGTGATGTCTTGACCTTGGAGTTCTTTAGCGCGCTCGATAGTGTAGGGGTTAGCCATCACACCTTCGGGAGTCTTGAATCCGATAACATCTTCGGCAGAGCGGAGAAGGATTTGCCATGCGTTGTTGTAGTAGCTGAGGATACCGATTACAGTGCCTTCACCCTCAGGGAGAAGTTCGGTGCGGAAAGTAGCATAGTTGCTGTTGCGCACGATGATGGTGTTGCCCGAAGCATCCTTGAGGTTGCGCGAAGTAGATGCGCTTTCTTCGGAATAGCGTTGACCTGCTTCAACCCATTGAACATTGTCGAGGCGCACCAACTGGCTTTGCATCATGCAAATTTCGGTTGGAGTAGTGGGAAGTTCGCTGATAGAAACGGGGATAGTGTCGATTTTGCTCACATCGGGAAGTCCGTTGAGTTGTGCGTGGCTTTCAAAGAGTTCGAGAGCCATGAAACTTGCTTCGGTGCCGCGAGTGCCCTCGTTGGGGTAACCGAGTTGGATGAGGTTGGCATATTTGCCCACATACATTCCGTCGAGGTCGATAACCACCTCTTGACCTACACGATAGGTTGTGTAGAGCGAGTTGGCGTTGATAGAGATAGCGATAGCGGCTGTCTCGTCTTGGATTACGAGGCTCTTGTAGATGTTGCCGGTGGCATCGCTACTGATAACGCGACCTGCAATCACCTTCGATTCTCCTTCGGGAACATTAACAGGCACGCAATATGGAGTTTCTGTCTTCCAATATTCGGCTTTAAAATCGGCAATTGTTGTGTTTGCCTTGA
>JBJEKB010000163.1:0-3025 GCA_051878395.1 Muribaculaceae bacterium | reverse complement strand
GATGAGAATGGGTGTAGAGGTGATAGCGTGCGACAAATACGCCAATGCGCCGGCTATGCAAGTAGCCCACCGAAGCCGAGTGCTTAATATGCTCGATGGCAAGGCTCTTCGCCAAGCGATAGAGGAAGAAAAGCCCGCACACATAATCCCCGAGGTTGAAGCAATCGCCACTTCCACTCTTGTAGAGATGGAAAAAGAGGGGTATAATGTAACCCCCACAGCCCATGCGACATTCCTTACTATGAACCGCGAGGGAATACGCCGTCTTGCGGCAGAAGAGCTCGGAGTAAAGACATCGCCCTACCGCTTTGCCGACACCTACGAGGAATTTAAAGCGGCTGTCGAAGCCATCGGCATCCCTTGCGTGGTAAAACCGATTATGAGTTCGTCGGGACACGGACAGAGCGTAATTAAAAGCGAAAATGACATCGACCGCGCCTGGCACATCGCCCAAGAAGGGGGTCGCGCCGGAGCGGGACGCGTGATTGTTGAAGGTTTCGTGAATTTCGACTACGAAATAACACAACTCACTGTGAGAGCCATAGACGGCACTCGATTCTGCGAGCCAATCGGACACATACAGATTGATGGCGACTACCGCTACAGCTGGCAGCCACAGGCTATGAGTGCCGAAGCCAAGGCGCAAGCCCAACAGATTGCCAAAAAGGTAACCGACGCGCTCGGTGGATATGGAATCTTCGGTGTGGAGCTGTTTGTAAAGGGAGATGAAGTGATATTCAGCGAGGTGTCGCCTCGCCCGCACGACACAGGCATGGTTACCATGATTTCGCAGGAACTCAGCGAATTTGCTCTCCATGCTCGCGCGCTTATGGAACTTCCGGTGCCCGAAGTGAGATTTCTCAAGCCATCGGCAAGCCGCGCCATCGTTGTGGAAGGCGACAGCAACGTGCTTTCGTGGGAAAATCTCGAGAGTGTACTTGCCGAGCCTGGTGTGCAGTTGCGCATCTTCGGTAAGCCCGAAGTGAACGGACACCGACGTATGGGTGTAATTCTCGCAACAGCCGACACTGTGGAAGAGGCGCGTGCAAAAGCCGAAAGAGCCTACAACAAGCTCACCGTTAAGGTTCTCGACCGCGAATAAAACGCACAATGGAAGAGACATTCCTGATAATTACAGAAATAATAGGCACAATCGCATTTGCGATAAGCGGAATACGCCTTGCCGCAGCCAAGAGTTTCGACTGGTTTGGCGCCTACACTGTGGGGCTTGTAACAGCAATCGGCGGAGGAACGGTGCGCGACTTGCTACTCGGAGCCACCCCATTCTGGATGGTAAACGGGTGGTATTTGGGCGTTACCGGATTGGCTTTGGTGATTGTGATTCTGCTCAAACGCTACCTTGTGAAGCTCAACAAGACATTTTTTGTGTTCGACACCATCGGACTTGCGCTGTTTGTGGTAATCGGAATACAAAAAACGCTTGAATTCGGGTTCCCGATGTGGACAGCGATAGTGATGGGTACTATCACCGGTGCTCTGGGTGGCGTGTTGCGCGATATTCTCATCAACGAGGAACCGCTCGTGTTCCGGAAGGATGTTTATGCCACCGCCTGCATTGCCGGAGGGATAGTCTATTGGGTGATACTCCTGGGCGGAGGCTCGAGTGTGCTCCAGCAATCGGCTTGCGCGGCTTCTGTGATAATTATACGCCTTTTGGCGGCTAAATACAATTGGTCAATCCCGATTCTCCGAGATTACGCCGACGACAACAAACAGTAGAAAATGGGAAAGAAACAAATCAAAACTACAACAGTACAACTCCTCAAATACGGAGTTATCGGAGCAAGCAACACACTCATCACGCTCGTGGTGTTCTATGTGCTCAACACGCTTCTCGGCGCCGCCTACGGGCTCGCCAACACTATCGGTTATATCCTTGGACTTATCAACAGTTTTGTGTGGAACCGCAACTGGGTGTTCAAGACAAAAGTGAACATAAAGAAAGAGGCTGCCCTCTTTGCAGTGGGGTTTCTCATCTGTTTCGCTCTCCAAATGACTGTGAGTTGGTATCTGCTTGAGGTGGCAAATTTCCGCGAGATAGAGATTCCGTTCCTCCCGATGAAAAAACCGGGAGAGAATATTGTGATGGTTCTCAGCATGGTTGTATATACTGTCTGCAACTATATCTACAATAGATTTGTTACATTTAAAAAGCCAGGCGAATGAAGCAAACCCGGAGCATAAGCGCATATATCGCCCTCGTAATAGTGTTGATGGGGATTGTGGCTGTGTATATCCTGCCCATCCTATCCAACAACCCGATTACATATTGGGAGGAGAGCTTGCTGAGCCGGGTGGAAGCGATGCGCGGATGCAATATCGAGGCGGTGTTCTCATCGTCAACCGGATACGACATGGTGTCGGGCGTTTATGCCTATATTGTAAATCTGCTCACTGTATTGTGTCCCGATGCCGACATGCTGTTTCTGCTCAGGTTGCCTTCTGCCGTAATTGCGGGGATACTCACTCTGTGCCTGTTTCGGTTTGACGGCACCTACGACAATCTCAACGCCTCGTTCCTGTCGGCTCTGCTGTTTCTCACCACCACATTTGTAAGTTTCGTGTGCTTCACAGCCTCGCCGGTGCTGCTCCCCACGGCTGTGTTCATTTTATCCTACATAGCGCTCTATCATTGGATGCGACGCAGCGGCAAGCGCAACAGCGCGCTACTCATTGCCGCAACTTCGGCGCTCATTGTGCTCACCGGATTCACCGGACTGATTATCGTGGCACTGCCGGGCTTGGTTTTCTCCCTTGCCAAACGCGTGAACCGCTTGCGCAACACCCTGTTGATGGTTGCGCTCGCCGCAATATCCGCCGGCATCGCATTTATGGTGGTGTTGCTGCTCACCGGCAACTTGGAGGTCGTTAAGGGCACGCTCCTCAACACCCTCACTTTGCAACCGATTTTCACCGACCGCAACCTGCTCATCACCGTGGTTTTCTTCCTCATTGTGGTTACATTCCCGTGGTCGATTCCGATTCTTTTCAATGCCATTTGGAT
>JBJEKB010000162.1:0-3056 GCA_051878395.1 Muribaculaceae bacterium | reverse complement strand
TCGGAAAGTGGAATCCGTTGCTTGGAAATATGGCGGTAATGATCGAAGAGGACGATATGGATGGTGCAATTCGTTTCTTGCAGACTTTCCTCGACACTGTGCCGTATTGCGACAACGCCAACTCCGAGGGGCATTACCAGCAGATGCTCTACATTATCTTCTCGCTGATGGGATTCTACCTCGATGTGGAGGTACACACCGCCAAAGGCAGGGTGGATTTGGTGCTTCACGCACCTCAGGCACTGTATATCATTGAAATAAAACTCAACAAATCAGCGGAAGATGCGATGGAGCAGATAGAGTTGAAGCAATACGACAAGCGTTTCGCCCTCCTCAACCTCCCGGTGGTGAAAGTTGGCGTAAACTTCAGCACCGAGGCACGCAACATCACCGACTGGACCATCACCGACCCAAGAAAATAAGGCAAAGTTTTTGCACCTATTGGCTTAAAATTCGGGATTTTGTAGTATCTTTGCACTCTCATTTAACGAAATACGTATTTTTATGACATTTGAAGAATTAGGAGTCCGTGAGGATATCCTCAAAGCAATCTCAGAAATGGGATTTGTATCACCTATGCCTGTACAGGAAAAGGTTATTCCGCATCTTTTATCAGCCGACAGCGATGTTGTGGCTCTGGCTCAAACCGGAACCGGAAAAACTGCAGCTTATGGTTTGCCGGTGATTCAGCGCATCGATGTGGAACTTCGTGCGCCACAAGCACTTATCCTTTCTCCTACACGCGAACTTTGTCTGCAAATCGGTGCCGACCTTGCCGATTTTTCTAAATATATTCCACAACTCAGCGTGCTCCCCGTGTATGGCGGCTCGAGCATCGAGAGCCAAATTCGCGCTCTGCGTCGTGGCGTTCACATCGTTGTAGCCACTCCGGGACGACTTATCGACTTGATTGAGCGCAACACGGTGTCGCTTGACAATGTGCACACCGTGATTCTCGACGAAGCCGACGAGATGCTCAACATGGGTTTCCTCGACAGCATCAACGACATCCTCGACAACGTGCCCGAGGACCGAAAAATGCTCTTGTTTTCGGCCACTATGCCACCCGACATTGCCGCTATCGCCAAGAACTACATGCACAACCCCGAGGAGTTTGTCATCGGCACTAAAAACGAGGGTGCAGCCAATGTGCGCCACATCTTCTACATGGTGCAAGCAAAAGACAAATACTTGGCACTTAAGCGTGTAGCCGACAGCAATCCGAATATCTACGGTATCATCTTCTGCCGCACCCGCCGCGAGACTCAGGAGATTGCCGACTGGCTCATCGAGGACGGCTACAATGCCGATTCGCTCCACGGCGACCTCTCGCAGGCTCAACGCGACACGGTGATGAAAAAGTTCCGCGAACGCAATCTCCAACTCCTTGTTGCCACCGATGTGGCGGCGCGCGGTCTCGATGTCGATGACCTCACTCATGTCATCAACTACGGGCTCCCCGATGATATCGCCACCTACACCCACCGTAGCGGCCGCACCGGGCGTGCCGGCAAAACAGGTATCTCGGTTGCCATTATCCACTCGCGCGAAAAAGGCCGACTCAAGGATATCGAGAAAAAAATCGGCAAGAAGTTTGAATACAGCGAAGTGCCTTCTCCGCGATACATCATCGAGAAGCAACTCTACAACCTCGCCGACCGTATCGAGAAGGTGGATGTCAACGAGGAGGAAATCGGGAAATACATCCCCGGTGTAATCAAAAAACTCGACTGGCTCGACACCGAGGACCTGCTCAAGCGGGTGCTATCCCTCGAATTCAACCGCCTGCTCGACTACTACAAGGATGCTAAGGTGCTCGACCTGCCGCTCGAATCCAAGAAGAAGGAGAAAAAAGCCGACCGCGCTCCCAGAACCGACGAGGAGAAAGACCGCCGTGTGGCTGAACGCGGCTACGAACGCCTGTACATCAACCTCGGCAAGGCTGATGGCTTCTTTGCTTCCAATCTCATCGATATGCTCAATGCCGAAATCCGCGGCAACCGCGTCGATGTGGGTCGCATCGACCTGCTTTCGGGATATTCGCTTTTCGATGTGCGCTCCGGCGATGCCCACCGCGTGGTGTCGGCGCTCAAAAACGGCGATTTCTTCGGCAAACGCGTCTATTGCGAGATTGCACAGTCGGATAAGGACTATGCCGCCGAAAACAAAGGCAAAGGGAAAGCCTCGCGTCGCTCGCGTGCCGAGGCTATGCGCAAGCAAGTGGCTTCGTGCGACTTCACCAGTCCGAAACGCAAGTCGAAAAAATTTGACAAAGACGATTTCGTGCCCGCAAAGCATAAAAAGAAAAATAAAAGCAGTAACTTTGGGAAGTTTATGAAAAAGGAGAAAAATAAATGAAACGGTTACTTCTAATTCTCTTAGCTCTGGCTTCGCTCCAATGCGCTTTCGCCGCTACTGTGCGCGAGGTCATTCTCCGCGACACTACCGACCGATTGATGATTCCGGTGGATCGCAACACGATGCTCGACCTCTACGACTACTACGATGCCGGGCAGCATGTCTATGCCAAGACGCAAAACAGCGAGGAGGTGGAAATCGACTCTATCACCGACAATTACATCTGCATCTCCACCAGCCGCGTGTCGCTCATCCAGGCTTGGCTTGCCAAGGCGGGCAGCGACTCGATTGTGGTGGTGAGCACCACCTACGAGACAAAGCCGCACATGAGCATCGTCCGCGCTTACAACGCTCAATCGTTCGACGACATCACCGACAAGGTTTTCACCCCGCTCACTCTCGACGATTTCATCGCAAAGGGCACGACAAAAGCCAAGAGAGCCGAATTGATGGAGAAAATTCCGGGTTTTTATGTGGTGTATTCTATCGATGCCTCCACAGGCGATATTTTTGCCAACCACCACACCAACGAGTGCTTCACTAAGGAGGATTACGATGCCATAAAGCCCTATCTCGTCGAGGAGCGGCATCTCGTGCTCAAAGGCCGGAAATACCGGCTTGCCAAATAATCGCGCTAAAGCAACGGCTTAACATCTTGCAGGTCAACGAGCTTGTTCACAATTGCGTAAATTGTAAGC
>JBJEKB010000161.1:0-3083 GCA_051878395.1 Muribaculaceae bacterium | reverse complement strand
AATGATTGATAAATTAAAGAAATTTTTCTATATTTGTGCACAAATTCATTAGGACACAAAAAAATCAAAAAACAGATATAGAATTATGGGCAAAGAAGTAACCAAAAAAGAACGTATTGTAGTAGTGGGAGGCGGTTTTGCAGGAATCAACCTCACAAAGAAACTCGACAAAAAGAAATATGAAGTGATTCTTGTTGACAAGAACAACTTTCACTCATTCCCACCGTTGTTCTACCAGATTGCATCATCCGGTCTCGATTCCGGCAGCATCTCGTTCCCGTTCCGCCGCGAGATACGCAAAATCAAAGGCGCAGTGTTCAGAATGGGCGACGTGAAGCGCGTCAACACCAAGGAAAAGACCATCGAGACACAATTCGACGTGATTCCCTACGACAAACTGGTGATTGCAGCAGGAACTACCAACAACTTCTTCGGCATCCCCAACCTCAAAGAGAGCGTGTTCACACTCAAATCGATGTCGGAAGCCCTACGACTCAAAAGCGAGATACTTGAAAGATTGGAGCGCGCAAGCCTGTGCAAAGACAGCGAGTCGCGTCGCAAAATATTGAGTTTCGTGGTAATCGGAGCCGGTCCCACAGGTGTAGAGGTAGCCGGAGCACTCGGCGAGATGAAACGCTACATCCTCGGTCGCGAATACCCCGAAATCAGCCAAGACGAAATCTCAATCACACTCATCGAAGGAGCCGACCGCGTGTTGCGCACCATGAGTGAAGAAGCATCGAAACACGCCTACGAATACCTCGGGCACTTGATGGTGGATGTGAAGCTCGGAGTGAACATGAAAAGTTATGAAAACAACATCGTTACACTCACCGACGGCACGACACACTACTGCGAGGCACTGATATGGACAGCCGGTATCACCGCCGAAAGCGTGGACGGCTTCAGCGACGACACCTACGGCCCCGGACACCGCTTCATCGTTGACGAATACAACCGCGTGAAAGGTGTTGAAGATGTATTCGCGCTCGGCGACATTGCATTCCTCACATCCAAAGAATTTGAAAGAGGCTACCCGCAACTCGCACAGGTGGCAATCCAGCAGGCAGCCAACCTTGCCAAGAACCTCAATTGCGGAGAAATGAAGCACACATTCCGCTACAATGACAAAGGTTCGATGGCTACCGTGGGACGCAACCGCGCCGTTGCCGACCTTAACCACCTGCACCTCTATGGTCGCCCGGCATGGCTCACATGGATGTTTATCCACCTGATTTCACTCCTCGGAATGCGCAACAAGGTGAGCGTTCTCACCCACTGGGTATGGGCATATTTCACCTACAGCACCTCGCTCCGACTGCTTCTCTTGCCGTCGAAGTATCCGAAACGCGCTCACTGGGATGAAAATTCACTTTAACTAACATAAATAATTTAGCGAATGAAAAAAAGAATTGTAATAGCGATGCTGGTATCGGCGACAATGCTCACCGGCTGCTCACTATTCCAGAAAAATGTAACGACAACAGGGACAGAAGTCGAGGGGAAAGAAATTCCCATCGAAGAAGACGTGGTGCCGGAAGAAACCGACAACACAAAACCAAATGAAGCCACATCCGGCACCGAAATTGCCAAGCATTATCGCAAGATTGCCGGAGAATGGACAATTGTAGCAGTTGGTAATCATAAAATCGACAAAGATGAAATGCCATATATTGTGTTTAGTGCAAAAGACAAGCGCATCTATGGCAACAACAGTTGCAACGTTATCAATGGCGGATTCACAATGGGTGAAGGGAAAACCATCACTTTTACCAATATTATAAGTACGATGATGGCTTGCCCCGACATGAAAACCGAAACTGCCATAAACAAAGCCATTGGCGATGCCCGCACATACTCCTACTCCACAATCGACGGCATTGTACACTTGAGCATCTACGACAAAAACGGTAACAGAGTGCTCAAATTGCGCAAGCACAACCTCTCGGCAATCAACGGAGCCTGGACAGTGAAAGAAATCAACGGCGAATCGTTTGGCGAGAATGGCGTGAAGATAACAATCGACACCGACCAATTGAAACTTCATGGCAACAGCGGTTGCAACATCATCAATGGCTGCATAGTGCTCGACCCGAAGAAAAAGAATGCAATCCAATTTCAGGACATAGCATCCACACGAATGATGTGCCCCGAAATCAACCTCGAGACCAAACTTCTTGTTGCCCTCGAAAGTGTGGAATACTTCTCGGTTGAGAAATCAAGCGAAGTAATCCTCCTCGACAACAAAATGAAAAAGATAATCGTTCTCAAGCGACTCAATCTCGAACAATAAATTTTTTCATAAATAAATAATTTAAGAGCAGAAGTGGAGAAAATGGGAATTTTTTCCACTTTTTTTATTCCCAATATAATACTTTCGGGAGGCGATTGTGTATTAGTAATAAAATAAACTCCAAAATGGGACTATTCAACAGAAATAAAACAGCACCCGAAGTGTTTGACTACATCGAAGAACACATCGAAAGAGACATCGACAATATAATCGATGGAAAACCTATCGACACAGCCAACATCGATATCCCCGAATTTGAGGAAGACAAAGTGTTTCAAGCCCTGATGAAAGAGGTTTGTGCCAAACGCACATCTATGGCATTGAAAATCATAAGTTACGCAGCAGCAGTGCTTGTGCTCCTCGGTTTGGGCTACGGGACCTATCTCCTATCGAAGTGGGAAGAGCCACAAATACACGAAATCTATGCTCAGCGCGGCGACAAGATGATTGTAGTGCTCCCCGACGGCAGCAAGGTGGAACTCAACTCGGACACACACCTATATTATCCCGAAAACTTCACTGCCTCGAAACGCGAAGTGAGAATCGAAGGAGAGGCATTCTTTGAGATTACAAAAGATGTGGACCGCCCATTCATCGTCAAAGCCTACGACATGATGGTGAAAGTAACCGGCACAAAATTCAATGTAAAAGCCTATCCCGAAGACAAAACAATCACCACCACGCTCGAAGAAGGAAAAGTGCTTGTGGGAAAGAGCAAAATCAAGCCGCAACTCCACAGCCTTGAGCCGGGAGAAAGCGCGGAATATGAAAAAGGCACCGAAAGAAGCAC
>JBJEKB010000160.1:0-3093 GCA_051878395.1 Muribaculaceae bacterium | reverse complement strand
AGGAAGGCCTCTTTTTTCTGCGACGGATTGACGGTCTCGTCCATCTGCTCAAGCATTTCGAGACGCTTCATCTTGTTGTAGAAGTTGCGGCGGTCGAAACGCACATCAAGTATTGCCTCGTAGAGATTCTGCAATTCCTTGATGGTGAACTTTTCGGGAAGCAGTTCAAAGCCAACCGGTTCAAAATGTATCTGCTGGCGCAGCGCCTGTTCTGCCTTGCGGAGAATCTGGTCGTGGTCGAAAGCCAACTGCGGCACCTCATCTAAAGTGAACCACCGCGCATCGGCAGCGTCATCGCCACCTTTCACCTCCTGCATTCTCACCAAAGCATAGTAGGCAATGGTGATTACCCGTTCACGAGGGTCGCGCTCTGGCGCAGTGAAGGTGTGGAACTGACGGATATATGCGCCATCCAGTCCGGTTTCTTCTTGCAATTCTCGCCGCGCGCCCTCCTCGGCACTCTCGTCCATCTTCATGAAGCCACCGGGAAAAGCCCATCGCCCCTTGTAAGGTTCGATGCCTCGCTTCACCAAAAGCACCCTCAGCTTAGTGCCATCAAATCCAAAGATGACACAGTCGGTAGTTACACTCGGATGAGGGTATTTATAGCAGTATTTCAACTCTCTGTCTGATTCATTTATCATATCCATAAACTTATTGCGTTAAATTTACACCACAAAAGTATGGATAATTTTTGAACCCACCAAATATTTTGCGTAAAAATTACACATCCAGCTCAAATTTCTTTAAAAGTTCTGTTAATTTTCAGTGTCATTACAGTTTTTTATCTCGAATTATGGTCAGGGCTGACATTTTGTTGTAACAAGCAAATGCGGCTATTATTATTAAATTGTATCACATTATCAGTGGAAAGTATGTTTGTAGATTTCCCCCATGTTTGAGATTATTCAAAATAGGTGGAACCGGATTTGTGCACATGGAGGCTCTCGATTCCGGATGAAGGAGTTATAATTTAATGTGTTCGGGAAAATGCTGAATTATATCTGTGGGGCTAAATTTGTTTTATTCGGTGGGGGATTTGCTTTGATTTACGTTGTTTTGAGTGTCGATTCCGAGAAAATATCGGCAAAATTGAAATTATATTTAAATTTTTTACTATTTTTCTTTTTTAATTCAAAATTTGCATTGTATATTTGCGAATATAAAATAAACTCAAACCTATTGTAATAAAATTATAAATATAACTTTTTTATATTGTCTTTAGCACATTGCTTAGGATGCTTTTTACCCAGAACCAAATTTTTAACAATTAACAAATAAACAAAATGAAAAAGATTTTTTTATTTATCGCATTTGCAATTGCGTTGGCTATCAGCGCCAAGGCAGATTACTACATCGTGGGCAATTTCACCAATAATTCGTGGAAATTTAATGTCCCACAGTACACATTGACTTATGAATCGGATGGCGTATATTCCACAGTAGCCAATTTCAAAAACATGGGAGGTGGTTTTACGCTCACTGGACAATTGGATGAAGAATGGGAGAATATCACTGAAAAATATCAATTGACTGATGGGGGGGGATGCTACAATAGACACTGAAATGAGTGTTGAACCATACAGTGGTTATCCCATTTCCTATGATGAAGATAAAGTGCCTGTCGGTTACTACAAATTCATATTTAATACCAAAAATATGACCCTAAAGTTTGAGACAATTGAAAGAACCGACTATGTTTATGTGGCTGGAGGTTTTGCTAAGAATTGGCTCACTCAAGACCCATTTGTCGCTGCGCCCGAGACTTCGAAAGGCTCAAGAATTTATAAATGGTACATTGATTGCGTAAATGCCGACGATGAATTGAAAATAAGCACTACATTGTCGCAAGCATATAATCAATGGGATACTGCAGACGACAAAATTGGTTTCAATGACGGTCTCATTCTTGTTGGTAACAAAGAAACCAGTGGAAAACCGATCTACTCTACAGCATTTGATGGAACTAAAGATGAGAACTTTAAACTCACATCCAAAGGTAGATTCTATTTCACATTAGACCTCAAACAAAACACATTGACCGTTGAGAACTCATATATGCTCTACACTTGGGATAAAGGTGGTGTCGTGCTCAATTCATTAGGTAATAAGAAGTTCGACAGAATTGATGAAAACACTTGCGTACTTAGTTTTGAATCACCTATTGAATTGACATCCGATGAGGCTTTCTTGCTCAAAGGATATGACTTTTTCAAAGGTTCTACCAAAGCAGCCAACAGTTGGACACTTAAAGCAAACGACGGAGAGAACATTTCCCTCAAAGCCGGCAAGTATTACAATGCGGTTGTTAATGATGCAGCAGCCGAAAACCCGAGCCTCAAATTCAACACCTACGCTGAAACAGCTACCGGTCTTGACGCTATTGTGAATAGCGCTGCCGACTATGTTAAGGTTAATGCAACTCTCCATGGTCACTATTTCGATGGCACATATCTCTATGCTTCTACAACCGAGAACAACTCGTCAAAGAAGAATACCATTAATGAAGGCGATAAAGGTAAAGGTTGGAGCGATGTAGAAGAAAACTTCACTCAAAACGACTGGGTGGCTATCGAAGGCTTAACAGCCGACTTTGTTGGTAAGGAAATCGCAGCCGGAAGCATCGTTGAGCTCAAAGCAAATGCTGCATATCCTGTGGTTAAGTTCGTACCAACTGTTACTCCTGCCGAAGGTAATACATTGGCAGCCAACACCTATCGCGTAGCCAACTTCAATATCGGCAAAGACCTCAATGCCGTTAAATACGTTTGGCTTGTTGCACCTCAAGCAGGCGAATATTGCCATGTAACAGGCTATGTTGCAACAGCCCCCGCCGATGGTAAAGTAACACTTCAATCAGCCGTAAGCTCAAGCAAAGCAACGATTGGCGAGAGTGAAATCACTGTAGATCCCGTTACAATGACCGTTAACTACACCGGCGACATCACCACAGGAAAATGGTACAACTTCGAGGGTATAGTAGTTAAAAATGGCGATGCACTTGAACTCAAAGCAATCGATGCAAAACTCGGAACCGAAACAGGTGTAGAATCAGTAGAGACTGCCAACGCTACAGTATTTGCAGCCAACGGC
>JBJEKB010000159.1:0-3103 GCA_051878395.1 Muribaculaceae bacterium | reverse complement strand
GCGTGTAGCGGCACGCGCTTGGGCGCGTGAGTGCGCTGCGTTAGCAGCGCGCGGTGAGCGCAAGTGTGGCGGTGGCGCTGCGTGAGCAGCGTGCGGTGGACGCGAGTGTGGCGGTGGTGCTGCCACCGCTGGCTATCGCCTGAGTGAGTGTCGTGATGTGGTGGTGCGTTGCGCTTGATTGCTGGCGTAAGCCTGCTGGTGGCGAGTGTCAGCGATTCATCATCGGCGGTAGCATAGCCACCATCGGTAGCGGTGCATTGCGCGGGATTGCAGGCGTAAGCCTGCAGGTGGCGAGTGTCAGCGAAGCGGTCGGAGCACTCGGGAAGGCTCGCTGACGCTCGCCTGTGGCTTGGTGTGTGCTGCGTAAGCAGCGCCGGGGAGAGGCTTTGTGGATTCAAGGGGCGTACCTTTGGCACGCATTCCTTATATATTGCACTGATCCCCACACAACTGCGTAAGAGCGGGGTTATGGGCTTTCGGAGGTGTGTAGCGGCACTCGCTCGGGCGCGTGAGTGCGCTTCGCTGCGCGGGGTGGCGGGGGTGTTATGGGAGGCGGAGCTTGGCGATTAGTTTGTTGATTTTGGCGGTGCCTATCAACGGTGCGTGGGCGTCTTCGGGGAAGGCTACGAGGATGTCGCCGGGATGAAGAGTGTAGTAGTTGTCGGCAGGTTCGTCGGCGAAGGCAAAATCTTTCTCTTCGTTATATGGAGTAGTGATGTTTTTCACCGAAGAAGTGGGTTTGATGCCGATTGTCTCCTCGCCTTGCAGGAGGATGTGTACATCGAGGTATTTGCGGTGCATTTCGAGCGACTGAGAGTCTTTGCTTCGAGCATCGACAATGTCGTGATTTACAAACACGTTATCTCCATCAATTAAATTTCTGCCGAGTGGAAGTTCGAGCAGATTTTGAGAATTGAGAAAATCGATAAGAAGTTCCATTTTGGGGTGGAGCGATATCAGATTGGCGCAATCTTTGAGGTTGGAAAGTATCATAGAGTTTAAGTATTACAAATTTGCAATGCAAAGTTCGCAATAAATATTAATTCGGAGCAACAAAAGGGAAAATATTTTAAAGAGCCAACGAAAATGATTAATTTTGCAGATTATAGCAATAGAATATGGATTTTGAATTACATTCGGAATATAATCCCACAGGCGACCAACCGGAAGCGATAGAACAACTCACTAATGGGATATTGCGCGGCGACAGATATCAAACATTATTGGGTGTAACCGGTTCGGGAAAGACATTTACAATGGCGAACGTGATAAAAAATGTCAACCGCCCTACCCTAATTTTATCGCACAACAAAACTCTTGCAGCGCAGTTGTACTCGGAATTCAAGAGTTTCTTTCCGAACAATTCGGTTCATTATTTCATATCCTACTATGATTATTATCAACCGGAGGCATATATACCATCGGCTGACAAATATATCGAGAAAGACTTGATGATAAACGAGGAGATAGACAGGCTACGCCTTGCCACCACCTCGGCATTATTGTCGGGTCGTAGAGACATCATCGTGGTGTCGTCGGTGTCGTGTTTGTATGGAATCGGAAATCCCGACGATTTCAACGAGAATATTACCACAATCACCGTGGGGCAGTCGCTGCAGCGAAACGCATTTCTGCGCACACTTGTAGATGCCCTATACTCGAGGACCGAGCACGAATTGACTCGAGGCACATTCAGAGTGAAGGGAGACACCGTAGATATAAAACTTGCATACGAGGAAATACAGTTGCGAGTGATATTCTGGGGCGATGAGATAGAATCGATACAAACAATAGACCCCAACACAGGACTCACCGAAGAACGGTTTGAAGCATTCAAGATATTCCCGGCAAACATATTTGTAACCACCAAAGAGCGGGCAGCCGCCGCGATTGCGCAGATAGAACTTGACTTGGGCACACGCGTCGAGCAATTTCGCAACGAAGGGCGATTGCTTGAGGCAACAAGGTTGCAAGAGCGAGTAACCTACGACATAGAAATGATTAGAGAAGTGGGCTACTGCTCGGGAATTGAGAATTATTCGCGGTATTTTGACGGCCGCGAACCCGGAGTGCGTCCATTCTGCCTGCTCGATTATTTCCCAAAGGATTTTATCACCATAATTGACGAAAGCCATGTAACAGTGCCGCAATTAAGGGCGATGAATGGCGGTGATATGTCGCGCAAAATCAACCTTGTGGAATATGGATTCAGGCTTCCGGCAGCCATAGACAACCGACCGCTGAAACTCGATGAATTTGAGGCACTCACAGGGCAGACAATCTATGTGAGCGCCACACCGGCAGATTATGAGTTGCAAAAGAGCGAAGGAGTGATTGTAGAACAAATCATCCGCCCGACCGGACTGCTTGACCCCGTAATTACAGTGCGACCCTCGAGAGGACAGATAGACGACCTCATAGAGGAGATTCAGCGCAGGATAGAAAACAACGAGCGCACCCTCGTAACGACACTAACGAAGAGAATGGCAGAAGAACTTGCCGACTATCTCACGAGACTTGACATAAACTGCACCTATATCCACAGCGATGTGGAAACCATGGACAGGATTGAAATAATCGACAAACTGCGCGCCGGCGAAATTGACGTGCTCATCGGAGTGAACCTGCTGCGTGAAGGACTCGATTTGCCCGAAGTGTCGCTTGTAGCGATAATAGACGCCGACAAAGAAGGTTTCTTGCGGTCGCACAGGTCGCTGACACAGACAGCAGGACGCGCGGCTCGAAATCTCAACGGCGAAGTGATAATGTATGCCGACAAAATCACCGAATCGATGCAGCGCACCATCGACGAGACCAATCGTCGCAGGACAATGCAGTTGAAATATAACGAAGAGCACGGCATTACGCCCAAAGCGATTATCAAGGCGAGAAATCTCATCATCGGACAAGAACAGAGCGTAGAGGCAAATCGCAACAGCATAACAGCTGCCGCCGACAAGCATAACAGAGAGATGGCAAAGATGTATCAAAGCGAATTCAAGCCGGAATTGAACATCGCCGCCGACCCCGTGATTCCATATATGTCGATACAAGCAATCGACAAAGCCATAGACCGACTCACAGCACAAATGACAGAAGCGGC
>JBJEKB010000158.1:0-13725 GCA_051878395.1 Muribaculaceae bacterium | reverse complement strand
ATGATGGCTTTTCAATAGCAGTTATGTAATGCTTTCGGATAGCTGAATAGTTACGGCATTATTTGTCGCCGCCCTAAGCCGGCTCGGAAAAGCCCTACCGCACAACTTCGTAAGTGCGGTGCGGGGGATATTATAAAGGCTGTCTAAGGGGGATTAGACAGCCTTTGGTGTGGTGGTGATTATTTCACGATTTTGAGTGTGGTGGAGGTGCCATGGGCAAAGACTCGCACCAGATAGGCGCCCGCCGGCAAGGATGAAATGTCCCTACCCTTCATGCAGAGCGTTCCGTTAAGCGAATACACCTCAACGAGAGCATCCTCGGGAGCTACCAAAATGCCGTCGGCAGAGTTGTAATACGGCTTTATATAGCCATTCTCAACGCCTTCGACACCCGAGCCATCGAGTGTTACCCGGAACGAGATTGTCTCGCCGGCATGCCCCACTTCGGTGATTGCAAAAGGCACTGCATCTCCGTTGCTGTAATAGACAGCCGAGAGCGAAGTGGATACATTGAGAGATGTGTTGCCGAGGTCGGACGAAAGGGCTGCTTTCTCCACATTGCCGTTGTTTTGGGCGGTGCCTCCCGGGCGGAAGATATACACCTCGTAGGGGGTCTGCAGGTTGCTCGACACGCCTTGATTGATGCGATAGCAAAGGAGACCCGAAGCAGGGAGCGAGCTCTCGAATGTGCCTATATTGCGGCGATACTCGAGCATGAAATACTCGCCGCGTGTGGCGTCGGGCACAATCTTGTATGCCACATTATCGGGAGTGTCGCTTCCAACGGGATTGAGCGAATAGATGCCATCGGATGAGATGGTGGGGATGTCGGGAATCCAGCCTCCGTACCTGCTACGCATATAGGCGGTCATGCCTTGTGGGACAGTTTGGTTGTTACTCATAAGGTCCCAAATGCCCACCGGACTGAAACTGTCGGAGGTGTAGAGGTCATAAGTGCCGAGCGCGTGCGACATCTCGTGGCAAAGCACACCTGTGTTGATAGCCTTCGGCTTTCCTTGGGAATATCCGTTTCCGGCATCGAACACAATGAGATAGCGATACACCGGCTTCCCTTTGATAGAAGCCTGTTTCCAGCGCATCATGTCTTGATGAGGCCATAGAATGCCATCGCGACTGTAACGCTCGGAAGTTCCGCTAAACACCACGGTGAGGTTGTCGATGGAGAGGAAAGAGATGTCGTCATCCGAGAGCACAGAGGTGAGGTATTCGCAGGCGCGCTGGATAAGCCCCTGCTCGGCAAGAGAGCCGCCGAGGTCGCCACCGGAGTAGCCGTCGGGATTGCTGTCGCTTTTCGGGCGGAGCGCATTGCGCACAAGCGTGTCTTGATAAGAGACTACAATAGTGGAACCGGCTTGAGATGGGAAAAAGGAGGTTTTCCAATCGAGATTGCCGTAGCTCACCCACTTGAAGTAGGAATATACCGAATTTACCTCCTCACCCTCGCCATTAAAGAGAGAGGCATAATGCTCGGGGGTGTTGGTAAACACGGTTTCATCCTCATCGGCAAACCGCACAAAGCACACCACATTGGTTTTGGTTTGCTGAGCGGCACTTGCCGCGATGCTCACCAATGAGAGTAATAATGCAATGAAGCAGCGGTTCATATCTTCTAATTAATTATTTTACAACGACTTTCTTAACCCAAACGCCCGAAGCATTGGCAGCGCGAACGATGTATCCGCCGCGAGAGAGGTTGCCAAGGTCGATTTGCGAGCCATCGGCAGTAGCCACTTCGGCACCTGCGAAATTATACACGGTGAAAGTGCTTGCATCGGCAGTAGAAGCCACGTTGCCGGCAAATGTGATAGCGTTATTGTCAGCGTCAACACCTTCAACGCCGCCACCTTCGCCATACACCTTCAAATAGATGCCATGAACATAGAGGTCGTGGCTGTTGGAGTTTTGGATATACACTGTAACGGGCGATTCCGATTTAATGGTGAGACCGGTGGTGCCGTGAACGAGGTCTGCCATACCGCTCCAAGTGAAAACACCGGCAGAAGCCAATGGTTTGAACACTGTGAAGCCGCGCACGAGACCGCAGTCGATAGTTTCCAACGCACCGGGACCGCCCTTGAGAGAAGGATACATTTTGGCATCGGAAGAGAGGCACAACGACAATTCGGCACAAGAAGGGAGGTGCATATAGAAGCCGCCACCGGTTTCTTGCATGATACCACTTGCAGCGTTGAGCACGATGGCACCGGTTTTGCAACCATCGGAAGCGAGCTCGCCGTCGGTACCGGCGCCTTTCACGGTAGCGCTTGCGTATGGCTCGTCGTATGGCTCATAGGTAGCCGAAGCAAGCAAAATAGCGGTATTTTCATAACCGACATATTTGTCGATAATTGTCTGATCGTTGAACCAGAGCCATCCGTTTTCATCAACTTCCGATGCGGGGAAGTAATTAGATGTAGATTGCGCATTCATTGCCATTGTGGCAAAAATGGCAGAGAGGATAAGTAAAGATTTTTTCATAATATAAAAGTTTGGTTATAAAAGTATTAAGATTAAAAGCGGGGGCACGGGAGGCACCCCCGCATAAATATTTTACATTTCAAGCCATTCGGGGTTCTGCTCCACTCCATGGTAGCGGACATCGTCCCATGCAATAGGCCAATAGTATTGACGGGCGCGGAAATAGCGCACCACTGTGTTGCGTCCGTTCACAACCACTTGCTGGCGAGAGACGGTGCCATCCTCGTTCTTCACGATTTTCACGCCGTAAAGAGGATTGGTGCGGCCTGTCATAGCACGCTCGGCATCGTTGTAGCGAAGCAAATCCCAATAAATCGACTTCTCGAAAGCGAGTTCCACTCTGCGCTCCTGCTTTATCTTCTCAAAGGTTACAGAGGTGTAGAGCGGCATGTGCACACGCTCGCGGATTGCGTTGAGCATTGCCATAGCCTCCCCTTCGCGACCGGTCTGATAGTAGATTTCGGCATAGTCGAGGAGAATCTCAGCCCAGCGCCAGATGATGCAGTTTTGCGAACTTGCATAGGTGTCGTCGTTGTCGATTTTTTGTGTCTCGCGGCGGAATTTAGCGAGATAATATCCTGTGCGGGTAACGCAGGCGGTTGTGGATGAGCCATACACCTGGAGGTCTTCACCGGCGATATCCACACCATCTTGGCGGGTGTAGTGGATGTCCATCACGTGGCCGTTCCACATTGCGCCATCGTAAAGCACGTTGGCATAGAAGCGATAGTCGCGGTTGTCATACGGGTTGTTGGCATCGTAGGTGGCATCTTCCTTGATACTTTTGCCATTGATAGTGAAATATTCATCCACATTGTTCTGTGTGGGCACGTAGGCGCAAGTGGTGCCGCCGAAATATGGCGAAGCCGACTCGCGGTCGAGTTTATGACCGTTTTTGGTGGCGAAATCGCCGTCATCGGCATGTTGCACTTCCCACACCGACTCGCAACTGTTTTTGGTGAGGAAAATCTCGCGGTAACCGGCTACAATCTCATCCTTGGTGGTGCCTTTGACAGGCATCAAGGAATAGATATTGAGGTCGCGGGCCTTGTCGTATTCCTTCTCGGCAGCGCGGAGCATAGCCTCGACGCGGTTGTCGGAGAATCCGAGCCAGGGAGTAGCCTCATCGACATTCTGGAAATGCGCGCCCGAAGCCCAGAAATATGCTTTTCCGGCGAGGACGTAGCAAGTACCCTTGCATGGGCGACCGGCGTTGTCCGAAGTGGTCTTGTTGTCGAGATATGTCGCGGCAAGGTTGGCTTCCTCGACAATGAAATTGACCGTTTCCTCGAAAGAGGCGCGCGGGAATTTGGTGTCCGGCTCGTCGATAGGCTCGTAGGTACGCTTGAGGAGAAGCGGACCTCCATACATGCGGAGCAAGAGATAATAGTAGTATGCGCGGAAGAAGTGGGCCTCGCCGAGGATGCGATTTTTGTGCGCGCCGTCGGCAATTTCGCCCTCGTTCTCGAGAAGGCGGTTGATGCTGCGAATCTGGGTGTAGTATTTGAGCCACATGCTGCGACCGCGGGTTGTGATTTCCTGCTGGCTGCTCTTGAGGATGTCGCCATAGTCGCCTTGATACCAATCGCTTCGGCTCACGGTGAGCTGGTCGGTGTACCACGGCTCGTATTCGCGTCCGATGCCTTTCATCAATGTGGTAACAAAGGTGGAGAAGCCGTTATCCATGTTGCGATACCAACTCATAGTGTATTCATCGAGGAGCAATTCGCTGCTCCAGATTACCTCTTCCGACAATTTGTCGTTTGGCTTGTCGCGGAACAAGTCGTCGCAACCGGTAGCCGCAGTGAGCATCACCACGGCGGCAACCGGGAGAAGAATATATCTTATTTTATTCATTTTCATAGAGATACAATATTTTAGAAACCGAAATTCAAAGACAAACCGTATGAACGCGACAATGGATAACCGCGCAACGACTCAGGGTCCATATTGTCGAGCGACGACAATGTGAAGAGGTTGCCCGCGGTGAGGTTGATGTCGAGCGACGAGATGTGAGCCTTGGAAAGCACTTCGTTGGGCACCGAGTAGCCCAACGAGAGCGATTTGAGGCGCAGATAGTTACATTTTTTTATCCAATAGGTGCTCTCGAGGCGGTTGTTGTCGTTTTTGGAGGCAAACTTGATGCGCGGATACTCGGCATTCGGGTTGTCCTCGGTCCAGGAGTTGGTGTAGTGATAGTCCTGGAAGCGTTGTAACGAGTTGCTTTCGAGAGTGTAGAGTTCCTTGAGTTTCTGATTGTAGCCGGCGGCACCCTGGAAAAGCGCGTTGAAGCGGAATCCGCGATATTGCACGCCGCGAGAGATACCATAGGTGATATCGGGATAGGACGAATTTTTCACATAAATCTTGTCGGCTTCGGTGAGCACGCCATTGCCGTCCTGGTCGAGATACTTGATGTCGCCGGGGGCGAGAGTGGCATTGCCCTGCCCGTCCTGATCAACGCTCCAGTTTTCGATTTCCTCGTAGCTCTGGAAGAGCCCGGCGGCCTCATAGACGCTCCACACCATCGAGCTGTGTCCCACACGGCGTTGAGTTTCGGAAACCGACGACTCGTCGCCATAGTCGAGCACCTTGTCTTGTGTCTTGGCGATGTTGAAGGTTACATTGTATTTCACCTTCCCCACGGTGTTGATGTGAGAGATTGACAAATCCCATCCCCAAGCCTTCACCTTGCCGAAGTTGAGGCTCGGAACGACACCGTCGGTGCCGGTCGAAGGCGGATAGAGGTAGGATGGCGCCGAGGTTATCATATTGGTGCGATAGCGCCAGTAGTATTCAAAAGTAGCCTGGAAGCGGTTGTCCCAGAAACCGAGGTCGGCGGCAAGGTTATAGTCGTGGCTCTTGCCCCATTTGAGGTTTTCGTTGGGATAGTCGCCGGTGCTAATCATTATACCCGGGCTGAAGATGCCACCGATGTTGTAGCCGGCGTTGGTGGAGAACATATAGTTCATGAGATAGGCATAATCGCCCACGCTGCCATCGTCGCCAAGCCATCCTGTGCTTGCACGCAACTTGGCTTGCGAAATCACCGGCTGATGCCACTTCTTGAAGAACGGCTCATTGGAGATTACCCACGATGCCGACACTGTGGGGAAGAAGCCCCAGCGGTTTTTGGGGGCAAACTTGGTGGAGCCATCGACACGGAAACTGAATTCGGCGAAATAGCGGTTGTCGAAGCCGTAGTTTACACGACCGATAGCCGATGCGCGCTCGCTGTAGGTCTCGGTTCCGGTTACTTTGCTGTCGGTGGCGGTTCCGATGATTTCGGGATACTCGCCCGGCATGTTGTTGTTGGTAGCCTGAAGCGAATTGTTGCGGTAGTCTTGATAGTTGAACACCACTGTGGCACCCACATTGTGCTTATCGGCAAATGTGTGGTTATAGTTGATGCCAAATTCTATCAACTTGTTGTCGATGTGCTGGTCGAGCTGCGACATGGTGATTTTGGCATTGGGATACACCGTTTTGGGGTCAACCGAGGTGGTGTTTGTGAGTTCGTCATAGAGATACAAAGCCACCGGCTTGCTGAATTTGGTTGTAACAGCCTTGTTCATATCCATCGTGCCTTTCAAATACACCGAAAGACCGTCGATTTTGGGGATTTCATATCTGAGGGTACCGCTCAGAGTGAGGTAGTTGGTTTTGTACTTGTTGTAGCCGCCAAGTCCTTCGATGGCTACAAGCGGGTTGCTACCCGATATGCTGGCGAGGTTGCCGTCGGTGTAGCGGAGCACTTGGAGCGGAGAATATGAGTAGGCGGCATCGATTGTGCTGTAACTGGAGTTTTGGTTGCTCGAGATAGTACCGTTGATATCCACCGAGAATGTAAGCCCCTTGATGATGTTGGCATCGAGTTTCACCGCATAGTTGTAGCGGTCGCGCCCCACGCTCGAATAAAGACCTTGGGTGGAGGCATAACCGCCCGAGATGAGGAACTTCACAAACTTGCTACCACCCGACACCGAGAGAGTGTGGCGAGTGGAGTAGCCATATTTGTTGAGGTAGTCGAGCATATTCTCATCGCCATAGAGGTTGGGGTTGCTACCGAGCTTGTCGAGGTCGTATTTGGTATAGACGTCGCTACCACTGGCATCCACCGCGCGGTTGTAGAGTTCGGCAAACTGGTATGCGTTGAGGAATTTGGGGAGGTAGGTAGCCTCCTGGAGGTTGGCTTGACCGCGATAGTTCACTCTCACGCGCCCTTCGTCTTTTCCGCGCTTGGTTTGCACGAGGATTACACCGTTGGCGGCACGAGCGCCATACACAGCCGATGCGGCAGCGTCTTTGAGGATTGAAATGCTCTCGATATCGTCGGGGTTGAGGTCGCTGAGGCGGGTTTCGCCATCTGTGGTGTTGGTGCCGAAGCGGGGCACGCCATCGATTACCAGCAACGGCGCTCCGTTGATACCGCGGATGCGGATATCCGCCTCTTTGTTGCTACTGGGGTCGCCGGTTTGCACCATTACACCCATACCGGCTACTTGTCCGCCGAGTTGCTCGTCGATATTCATCGCCGGGACGCGCAAGAGGTCTTCGCTCTTGATTACCTCGACCGAGGATGTGAGCGCGGATTTCTTTTGTGTGCCGTAGCCCACTACCACCACCTCATCGAGGGTTTTGTTGTCGGGGAGCATCGACAGAATCAATGTCTTTATCGATGGCTTCACCACTGTGGTTTTGGGCATATAGCCGAAATATTCAGCCACGAGAGTTACTTCTCCGGGGGCGACGGCAATGGAGAATTTGCCATCGATGTCGGTAACGGCGCTGCTTTTGCCGTTTTCGGTGCGGATTGTGGCACCAATCACCGGCTCCCCTTTCTCATCGGTTACGGTGCCGGTAACGTAGCGCTTCTGTTCCTGCGCCATCACCTGCAGCGTCGCCGCGAGTGCAAGTATTAATATTAGGAGATGTTTCATCTATAAATTATTATTAGTTGTTTCTTTTGTTCAGGAGGTTGTCGATGCGCAAAATCTGGTATTCGTAGAAATCGCGTGTCGCTTTGTCGCCGGTGTATCTCTTGGCGCGATACATGGCAAGGACTTTCTTAAGATAACCAATCATCACCGGATTTAGTTCACTTGCGGGAAGTGTGGGCAAGCCGAAAACGATGCGGTAGAAACTGTCGCGCCCCTCGGCAGAGTGGATGCACTCGGTGTGATTACACGGGATTGCGGGAGCTGAGATGTCGAAGAGCATGTCGTAGTAGTCCTCGTCTATCTCGCTCATGGCAAATTTGCTGCTTTTCTTGGGCGCTGCGGGCTGCAAGCCGCTTCCTGCCATAAACACGGTGATGGCATAGTTTTGAATGTTGCGCTCGGTGTCGTTGAGGCTGCGTCCGGCGATTGCGGCGGCAAACACCTCGTTGTAGGCGCAGTCCATATAGTCATAGAGCGAGAAGCAGTCTTGGGGCTGGAAGGTGTAGCCGTCTTTCACGCCCTGGAGGTTGCGGGAATTGAACAGGCAGGCAACCACGTTGCGCTCGAGCTTGGCTTTCCAGTCGGGAAGCACCTCTTCCTTGTCGAGGAGGTTATTCTTTACGAGCCATGAATTGGTGCGCAACTGGTTGAGGAGCCATTTCACCGCCTCGCGGGTTTTCGCTTTGCCGATGTAGGTCTTAGCGTTGCCGTCGTTGAAGCCTTGGCGCACTTCCTTAAACTGCAAGCCGCCGATATATGCCATCACATGACCGATGTGGCGGATGTACTGCTTCTGCACGGCGTGATACATGTCCACGACATTGTCGTAGTTCTCGCCGCGCTCCATTGTCCACGCTTCGAGGCTGTCCATCACTATTTTGAGGTTGGAGAACGCCATTTCGCCGGCACGCATGTGGTCGTTGGAGAGGTCTTCGGTTTGGTCGGTGGGGTCGATGATGCCAAACATCTGCTGTGCGCCGAATTCAAACATCGGGTCGCCGTCTTTCTCGCGTATCCACTTGTCGAGTGTGGGCTTTTCATCCTCCATGGTCTTGGCACCGGGGATGAGGCGGTATCCCCAACGGATGGCGTGGATGTCATACACACCGAGGTCGGGCGGGGTGAGACGCACTCCGCGCTCGTAGTCGCCCGGCTGCGCCACAAAGTTGTTGCGGGCATAGTCCATGATGCTCGGGGTAGTGCCATATTTCTGTGTGAACTGCGGATCGCGCAGGTTTTCGATTGTGAAGGCGTAGCTTGCGCCCATGTTGTGCATCAAGCCGAGGGTGTGCCCCACCTCGTGGGCAGCTACGTAGGTGAGTGCCTCATACATCACCTTGTCGTCAAACACGTTGGTGCGCACGCGAGGATCTACGGCGCCGGTCTGCACAAATTTCCAGTCGTGAACGAGCGACAGGATGTTGTGATACCATATCACATCGGCTACGAGAATCTCGCCGGTGCGCGGGTCGTAATAGCTGGGACCCATGGCGTTGGCGGTGGTGGTTACACAATATTTGATGCAGCTGTAGCGGGCATCATCGGGGTCGAAATCGGGGTCGTCCTTGGGATAGTCGCGAGCCTCGATTGCGTTTTTGAAGCCTGCAGCCTCAAATGCCTTGTTCCAATATTCAACGCCCTCTTTCACGGCGCCGCGCCACTTCTCGGGGAATGCGCTATCGACGTAGAACACGATTTTCTTCTTCGGCTCCACGAGTGTGCCTGCAAAATAGGCATCGCGCTCCTCATCTTTCGGCTCAAGGCGCCAGCGGTGGATGATGGAATACCTATCCACCTTGTCGATGGAGGTGGAGAAAAGCTTGCGGTCGGAGCTGAAGAAGCCCACGCGGTTGTCCTGCAGGCGCGACGGCATCGGGTCGTCGGGCAAGAGCACCACCGAGCGGTGCATGCTCACCGTGTAGGGGCGGTCCACCGGTTTGGTGATTGTGTAGGAAAGCATCGATTTCACCTCGATGTTGCGCGGGAACGCTTTCACCTCGGTGATTGCCGACGCGCCGGCATTGAAGGAGCCTTTGAGGTTGTTGCTGCCGCCAAACAGAGCGGCGAGCGGGCTATCGGGGCGTATCGGACTGATGCACTTCTCATCGGCGCCAAAGAAGCTGGTAACATCGATTACCACACAACCTGTGCGGCGTGCCACAATCTTGAAGCCTTTGAGTATCGGGTTGAGGAAATTGCGGTCGAAAGCGGGCTTTATGGGGTCGTCGGCGGGCACGACGGCACTGGTCTGTGTGAGATGGAGATACACCTTGTTCTCATCTTTCGAGAGGGTGAAAAGCATCGGTGTAGTGGCCATCTGCCCTGCTACAAAATCGTGGGTGTCGCTCAATCCGGCAATGCGGTTGGTGAGCAAATAGGAATGAGCAAAAGCGGAATCGGGGATTTCGAAATACACCTCGCCGGTTTTCTTGGTGTGAACGGTAAACAAGCCCTTCGTCGCCTTGAAGTCCTTGAGGGTCTTCTTGTAGTCAGCACTGTCTTTTGCGGCACCGGTGAGCACAACCGGAGCAGGTTTTTTCTCTTCTTTTTTCTTTTTCGCCCCTGCCGGGAACACTATCAACGCAGATAGAGCAAGGCAAAGCGCCAAAACCGATTTTTTCATATCACAATAGTTTGTTTTATTAATTCTTTAGTGGTGATTATAAGCTAAGTGCAGATACTGCACACTTATAATAATTTGCAAATATAATTTTTTACCCCGAAATAACACCAAGCAACTCGACGAAATATCACCATTTTAAATAAAATTAAGCATATTGAGCCGATAATCTTGCAATTATCAAGCCCAATATGCATAATTATGCGCATTGTCTTGTCGAATCAATAGCGCTGAGGCACGCCGAGGATGCGAAGCGCCTCCTCCTTGTCGGAGGTGAAAGAGAACTGCTCAATGAGCTGCTCGATGCCGTAAAGCCCCACAATCGAAGGCGCAAGAAGGCGCAGCGCATTCTTCTTCTCGCTCGAAAAACTGAACAACTTGAGCAAATCGGCAGCCTGATGGCAGCTGAAGAACCCGCCGAGCGAAGCCGCCTCGATGATTTTGAGTTTGCCGCTGTCAAACGACTCGCTCTTCACAAGTTCGACAAGCCTCTCAAAGCGGGCATCGCTCATTCTCAACTCACTGCGCGGACCATCATATCGATATCCGCCCTCGTTATGTGCGCACACGCTGCCACACACCAGCAGCGCCGCCACAAAAACCAAAACCAATCTAATTCTCATATCAAAAAAATTTAGTTCCAAAAGTAGTTACACAAAAAGTAATATCAAAAGAAGCCACACTCCAAACAGAAGTTATAGCAAACTCTAAAAGAAGCATAGCCACACTCCAAACAGAAGTTTCCTATTAGACGCACCCCACCCCCAAAAAGTTACACCCGCCCCAAAATTTTTAACAAACTTAAACACCCCACCACGAATCCTGGCACGCCAATTGCAATATCTACACAAAGAAATGCCACAGCTGAACGAGCGAGGCGGTCTATCTCGGCAATCCAATGCGGCACGATGAGAAGTATCTACTCATCAACCAAGGTTTTTCCGACAAGCAACGTCTTATCCCTTTCTTCAACCGACAGAATAACGACGACCTTATCCTCGCCATTCAAGCAGCCGGCGTAAGCCGCGGCCGCAACGGTTTTCGCAAGGACAAAGGCGGCGAGAAACTTGCCGAGAGCGAAGAAGACCTCCTCGAGCAATGCCCCGACGGCACAAATGCGTTTGATACGCTGTATATCGGGTGTGTGAGATTCCCTTATCGCGACGCTTTCTCCCTCTCCGTGTCGGGCGTGTCGTGAAAACAAAGTAAGAAATCCGAGAAATTTTATTTTCAAGTAAAATATTTATCGTATCTTTGCGTTATAATACAAAACGCAGAATACGAACCATGAGCGAAGTAGAACTCTATTTAATCAGAGACGGTGAAAACTGCACGATATATACTTTGCAATTTCTCCGCGATATGGAATCTGAATTCGAGAAATTTGTCTCCAAACCCAGGCTTTATTGCCTGCGTTTATCCGATAGGATTCTCGTTTTAGGCAATGGTGGGGTGAAGAGATCTCAAAAATATGAGGACGATTCGCTTCTTAATGGTTATGTAATGACGTTACAGAAGTTTGAACAGCTTCTTAAACAGGAAGTTGCCAACGGCAATGTTAACATAACTGAATCCACAATAGAAACTGACAATATATTTGTAATATGAAACGCACGGCTAAATCACTTGAAGAAATGCTGGGGCCTATCCCCGAAAGTCTGCAACAGGAAACCGAGCTTTCCTTTCAGATTTCAGACCGCATTTATGAACTGATGCAACAGCGTGGCTTGACAAAAAAACAGTTAGCCGACGCTCTTGGTAAACGACCTTGTGAAGTAACCAAATGGCTTAGCGGTCAACATAACTTTACAATAGCGACTCTTTCTATGTTGTCCACTTTCTTCGGACAACCGGTTATCGCAGTTATATAATGAGAAAAATATTATACCTGTTATTCGTCATCGTCATACTCGCTTCGTGCTCGAAGTCGGGGGTAAGACGAGACAAAGAAATTTGTCAGGCCGAGCAACTGATGGAAAGCAATCCGGACAGCGCATTGACTATTTTGGAGGGGATAGATCCGTCCGACCTCAAGGCTGACTCCTTAAAAGCAAAATTCCATTATCTAAAGGCTTTCGGTCACATGAAGCGAAACCGCTCTATGATTGGAGACTCATTGATTACTTTTGCCCACAATTATTATCGTGGGAAAGATATTGTGAAGGACATACGGAGTAGCACTGCATTTGCATTCTACAAGTTTTGGCTTGGCGACACTCCTGGGTCAATAGCAATGCTTGATTCTCTGACAAAGCTTCCGAATGTGCCCGATTCACTAATTGTTGAGGCATTGAGAATCCGCGTTTTGCTCGGTGCATCTGAATATCAAGGTCGCCAAATTATTCCGTTGGCAAAAAGGCTTCATATACTCGAAAATGATACGCTGAGAAAGATGGAGGCAAAGTATATGCTTTTGGCTGGATATGAGTATGCCGGAGAAATAGACTCTGCCTTATATCTTGTGAATGAGCTTATCGACTATGCTCGTAGCCACCACTGGGGAGATAAGCAGTTCCTATTTATGATTGAGCAGTCACAACTCCTTACTGAAGCCGGACGAGATGATGAAAGCGACAGACTTGTCGGCGAGATATTCAGCAAAGCCGGACCCGATAACGGGGCTGCAGACATGCTTCATTTCCAATATGCCATAAATGCATTGAACAGAGGAGACGTGAACCGTGCCATACACCACCTCTCAATCGCCGACAGTCTTGCTGTCAAATTGCGAGGTGAAGATAATGCATATTTCCGTAGTTACAGCAATCTGCTTCATGCAATGATTGAATTCAAGCAGTCGGGACGAATAAAGCTTACGCACATAAATGGGCTGAATAACCGACAGAGCGAGAGGTTCAACCGCATGAAAGCATCGCAATGGGAGTCCGAACGAGGTGCGCTCAGCCAACAAAACCGCGCATTGATACTGAAAGCGGAAAGCAAGCACAAGACTATAATTATACTTATTATAAGTCTTGCTGCTATTCTAATACTTGGAGGTAGTGCATGGATTTTCATTATACGCCGTCAGCGTGAACGTGACAACGAAGAACGCATAGAAGCGTTGCAGAAAATGGTAGACGAGTACAAGTCTGCTCCCTCGCAGGAGTCTGAAAAAGCCGAATCTTCAGTTCGAAGCATTTTGCTCAAACAGCTTGGCATAATAAAGATGGTGGCAGAGACACCGACTGAACAGAATCGTGAGATGTTGCGTAAAATCTCTAACATTGACGGTGAAACCAACGGTGAACTCGTCGACTGGGAAAAAGTATTCGAGATGATCGACGGTCTTTATTCTGGATTTTATAGTAAACTTCACCGTCAATATGGAGAACAACTCACTCCGAAAGAGGAGCAGATTATCGTCCTGATGGTAGCCGGATTCTCGACAAAGGAGATTAGCGTGATAACAGGCCAGACTACCTCCACAATCTACGTCCGCAAATCGTCTATACGAAAGAAGCTCGGAGTACCCGAAAAAGAAGATATTGTGGAGTTCCTTAAACACCGGGGCAAGGATTAAGAGTCTATTAAGACGGCTCAAGGCTTCATTAAGACTTTTAAAAGATGCAACCCCTGATTTTCAGTGGGTTGCATCTTGTGTGTTAAGGCTTTTATATTTGGAGTTAAAATTGTTTTGGAAGTAATTTTGCATCAGAAAAATCA
>JBJEKB010000157.1:0-13744 GCA_051878395.1 Muribaculaceae bacterium | reverse complement strand
TCCATTGAATAATAATCAAAAATGGCATTTATTAAGGGTATATCATACTATCTTCCCGAAAAGGTAGTAACAAATGAAGAACTTCTAAAGGAATTCCCGGAATGGAGTGTAGATAAGGTTGCGGCAAAAGTCGGAGTTGATTCTCGACACATTGCAGGCGAGAACGAGACCGCAGGTGATATGGCGGAAAAGGCGGCACGCAGATTGTTTGAGGAATATAATGTCGATCCGAAAACTATCGACTTCGTTCTCCTCTGCACACAAAGTCCCGACCACTTCCTCCCTTCAACTGCATGTATTCTTCAGGATAGATTGGGAATTCCGACTTCGGTCGGTGCTTTAGACTATAATTTGGGCTGCTCAGGGTGTGTGTATGGCATGGCTATGGGTAAAAGTTTTGTCGATAGTGGCATGGCTAAAAATGTCTTGCTTCTAACAGCTGAGACATATAACAAATATCTACATCCGTCCGACAAAAGCAACCGCTCTATATTCGGTGACGGAGCTGCTGCTTGTCTCATTTCAACTGAAGGAATTGCAGAGATTGGCAATGTCGTTTTAGGAACTGATGGCAGTGGCGCAAAATATCTCATTGTAGAGACTGGAGCTGCCAGGCAGAAGTCTGCGACAGGTTTAGTTTCGATTGATGAGGATGGGCATGAGAAACATGACGACTATTTGTACATGAATGGTTCTGCTATCTTTAACTTCACGCTTGAGGCTGTACCTGCCCTGATGAATGACATTCTTGCCAAGAATAACATATCCAAGGAGGACGTTGATTACTATGTTTTTCATCAAGCAAACAAATTTATGCTCAACACCATCCGCAAGGTGTGCGTAATACCCAAAGACAAGTTTTATGTTAATCTTGCCGAAACAGGCAATACTGTTTCATCGACAGTGATGATAGGCCTTAAGCAATGTATTGATGCAGGAACCATTACTTCCGGGATGAAAGTTATGGTAACAGGTTTTGGCGTAGGTTTAAGTTGGGGCGGAACAATCTTGAAATTTTAGTTAATATGCTGTTGTGATCGTCTTGTGACGACAGTATCTAATATAAAACAAAAAACAATGGAAGAGCGAAAAACAATTTATCTCTGCTTGGCTCACATGAGCGAGGCGGGCGTGGAACAAAAATATGTGAAAGAGGCGTTTGACACCAATTGGGTGGTGCCTCTCGGTCCGAATGTCAACGGTTTCGAGGACGACCTCAAGAAGTTTGTCAACGACGGCTTGCCCTCGGGCGAAAAAGAGGTCGTGGCGCTGAGCGCAGGCACCGCAGCCGTGCATTTGGCGCTACTTGCGTGCGGCGTCGGTCCCGGCGACGAGGTGCTCGTGCAGTCGTTCACATTCTGCGCCTCGAGCCACCCGATCGCCTATCTCGGCGCCACCCCGGTGTTCATCGACAGCGAGCCGACCACCTGGAATATGGACCCCGACCTGCTCGAGGCGGCAATCAAAGACCGCATCGCCAAGACCGGCAAGACGCCGAAAGCCATCGTCCCGGTAGCGCTCTACGGTATGCCCTACGACTGCGACCGCATCATGGAAATCGCCAATCGCTACGGCATCCCGGTGGTTGAAGACGCCGCCGAAGGCTTTGGTTCGCGCTTCAACGGGCAGGTGCTCGGCACTTTCGGGCGCTTCGGAGTGCTGTCGTTCAACGGCAACAAGATGATAACCACCTCGGGCGGCGGCGCGCTCATTTGCAACGATGCCGAGTCGAAAAACAACATCATGTGGTACGCCACTCAGGCCCGCGAGGCGTATCCCTACTACCAACACGAGGCAATCGGCTACAACTACCGCATGAGCAACATCTGCGCCGGCATCGGTCGCGGTCAAATGACAGTAGCCGCCGACCATATCGCCCATCACAAGCATGTGCAGAAGCTCTACGAAGAGCTTTTTGCCGATGTTGAGGGGATAACCATCCACTCCCAGCCGGCAGGAGGCAAATACGACTCCAACTATTGGCTCTGCACCATCACACTCGACCCCGCCCTCCGCATCAAAGGGCAGGACGAAGCCTATAAAGAGGTGATAAAGACCGCAGTAGGCGGCGCCGCCGGAGTAATCCACGCTGTAGAAAGCGCCACCACCGATTGCCAGCCCAACGAAAACGTCGAGGCACTCCGCGTCTATATGCTGTCGAAGAAAATCGAGGCGCGCCCCGTGTGGAAACCGATGCACAAGCAGCCGGTGTATAACGGCGCACCCGCCTACACCAACGGCGTCTCCGAATCCATCTTCAAAGTAGGCATGTGCCTCCCCGCCGGCCCCTACGTAACCGACGACGACGTCCGCTACATCGTCGCCTCCATCAAAGAAGCCATAGAGCGATAGCCCCGCCATCATGGCCATAAAGTCGCGACAATGCGGCAAAATCTTACAGCCGAGAAAGCTATGGTGTTCGACACGGAATTTTTTGACGCACTTCTCGGGCAGGCTATTGAATCGCCTCGGCTTCGTGTGTCTTGCGACTTGCGCACCAGCCCCGATGACAATTCGCAACGAATATTGAACGCTTTGGTGCCCGGCACCAAGGTGCCTGTGCATCGCCACCCACACTCCGCCGAAAGCGTAGTGTGCATTGTCGGCTGCCTCTATGAGATAATTCTTGACAACAACGGCGCCGAAATAGAGCGCTACCGCCTCAACCCCCAAGAGGGGCGGTTTGGCTGCCAGATTCCCCCTGGTGCTTGGCACACTGTGGAAGTACGAGAGCCGAGCGTAATCTTTGAAGCGAAAGATGGGGCATTTGGCAGTGATGGGAGCGAAACTCTGCAATGACACACCAAGACAGAGTGCACTTAAATAGAAATCTAACAAACAAATAATAAATTTATGAGTATTTTTGCTGGAAAGACGCTGATGATTACCGGCGGAACGGGATCATTCGGCAATGCGGTTTTGAACCGCTTTTTGCGCACCGACATCGGTGAAATTCGCATTTTTTCGCGCGATGAGAAGAAACAGGACGATATGCGCCATGAATATCAGGCGAAATATCCCGATGTGGCTCACAAAATCAAGTTTTTCATCGGCGATGTCCGCAATCTGCAGTCGTGCCGCAATGCGATGCCGGGAGTTGACTACATCTTCCACGCTGCCGCGCTGAAGCAGGTGCCTTCGTGCGAGTTTTTCCCCATGGAGGCGGTGAAAACCAATGTGATAGGCACCGACAATGTGCTCACTGCCGCTATCGAGGCAAAGGTGGGCGCGGTGATTTGTCTCTCGACCGACAAGGCTGCTTATCCCATCAATGCGATGGGCATCACCAAGGCTATCGAGGAGAAGATTGCGGTGGCAAAGAGCCGCTATTCGGGCAGCACGAAGATTTGCTGCACGCGCTATGGCAATGTGATGTGCTCGCGCGGGTCGGTAATTCCTTTGTGGATCGACCAGATTCGCAACGGCAACCCCATCACTCTCACCGAGCCAAAGATGACACGTTTCATCATGAGCCTTGAGGAGGCGGTTGACCTCGTGCTGTTTGCGTTTGAGCATGGGCAGAACGGCGATATCCTTGTTCAGAAGGCTCCTGCGTGCACCATTCAGACACAAGCCGAGGCTGTGTGTGAACTGTTTGGCGGTCGCAAGGAAGACATCAAGGTAATCGGCATCCGCCATGGCGAAAAGATGTATGAGACATTGCTCACCAACGAGGAATGTGCCAAAGCCGAGGATATGGGCGACTTCTACCGTGTCCCCGCCGACAATCGCGGCTTGAACTATGACAAATTCTTCAAGGAAGGGGAGACCGAGCGCAACACCCTCACTGAGTTTAATAGCGACAACACCCGCCGCCTCAATCTTGAAGAGACCAAGGCGAAAATCGCCAGCCTCGAATATATCCAAAACGAGTTGAAAGGGATCCCCAATGTGGCGAAATAACCCTTTCCCTGCACACGAAAATTACACGATATGAAAGTATTAGTTACTGGAGCAAAGGGATTTGTGGGCAGAAACCTATGCTCCCAGCTCAACAACATAAAGGAGGGGAAGGCTCGCTGGTATGGCTACGTGCAGATAGATGCCGTCTATGAGTATGACCTTGACTCCACCGCCGAACAACTCGACGAGTGGTGCCGCGACTGCGACTTCGTCTTTAACCTCGCCGGAGTCAACCGCCCGCAGAACCCCGAGGAATTCATGCAAGGCAACTTCGGCTTTGCCTCGACGCTGCTCGACACCTTGAAGAAGCATAAGAACAACTGCCCGGTGATGATAAGTTCCTCCATCCAAGCCACTCTCGCAGGCCGTTTCGGCACAAGCGAATATGGCAAGAGCAAGAAGGCAGGCGAGGAACTCATGTTTGAATACGGCAAGGAAACCGGAGCCAAGGTGTTGGTGTATCGCTTCCCAAACCTGTTTGGCAAGTGGTGCCGTCCCAACTACAACTCCGCCATCGCCACCTTCTGCAACAACATCGCCAACGACCTGCCCATACAGGTCAATGACCGCAGTGTGGAGATGGAATTGCTCTATATCGACGACCTTGTGGATGAGATGATTGGAGCGCTCGCCGGCAACGAGCATCGTTGTGAATTTGATGGTGTTGAGACCGTTGCAACCGAAACCGGCAGATATTGCTACGTTCCGGTAACCCACAAGACAACCCTTGGCGAAATCGTGGACATCATCAACGAGTGTGCCGATGCGGCATCAAACAAAACCGGCATCAATATGGTGGAATTGCCGCAAGGCAGCTTGCGCTACAAGCTTATGACCACCTATCTCTCATATCTTCCAAAGGAAAAGGCGATTTACGACCTGAAAATGAATGTGGATGCAAGAGGTTCGTTCACCGAACTGATGCACACGCTCAACTGCGGACAGGTGAGCATCAACATCTCGAAGCCTGGCATCACCAAAGGCGAGCATTGGCATCACTCTAAGTGGGAAACCTTCATCGTAGTAGCCGGTCACGGGCTTATCCAAATGCGTAAGGAAGGCTCCGACGAGGTGCTGAATTTTGAGGTGAGCGGCGAGAAGATTCAAGCCGTGCAGATGCTCCCGGGCTACACCCACAACATAATAAATCTGAGCGACAGCGAAGACCTCGTAACAGTGATGTACTGCAACGAGCGCTTCAACCCCAATCGCCCGGACACCTATTTCGACCCCGTAGAATAAAACGCCAAAGAATCTCTCGAGGCGCCTCAAAGCGATGGTTGGATTAAAATTTTTTCAAAAAATTTTTCATTCTTCATGTTTTTATCTATATTTGCATAATCACAAAGACAAACAAGCGAATATGGGTATAAAAGACTATCGTTTGACATCCAATGAGGAGCCTTCGGATGAGATTCTTCACGAGTTAATGCTTCAAGTGGCAGATTCAGCACGTCAGAGCAGTGCAAATGCAAAACGTGTACTTGAAGAGAAGATGCAAGAGACAATATCAAGCATAAATCGAATGCGTAACCTATACCACTCAAGCATTTAACCCCACGATATGGTTTCAGTCCTCCGCCCTGTGTTATGCGTTGTTGCAGGACCAAATGGCTCCGGTAAGACATCAACAACAGAAAAACTGCTTGCCAACGAGTGGGCGGCAGATAGTGTGTATATCAATCCGGATAACATCGCGCAAGAACAGTTTGGCGATTGGAATTCCGCCGAGGCTGTATTGAAAGCTGCACAAGAAGCCACAAGGCTTCGTTACGAATGTCTTAAAGCGAAACGGAGTTTCGTTTTTGAAACAGTATTCTCATCACAAGAGAAACTCGATTTCTTGCGTCAAGCACACGAGGCAGGCTTTTTTATTCGTCTATTTTATGTTTGCACCGACAATCCTAATATTAATGTTCTTCGCATTGCGCAGCGCTATCTGAATGGTGGACATGAAGTGCCGATATCTAAAATTTTCAGTCGGTATTACAAGTCTATATCGCAAGTAGCGCAGGCTATTCGGTTTGTCGATAGGGCTTACATATACGATAATTCCAGGGAAAATGAATTGCCACAGTTGCTTTATCGTACATCGGAGGGGGCTGTGTGTAAGCGATATACCGACAAATTGCCCTTATGGGCTCAATCTCTTATTTGATAATTTTTATTGTTTAATTATCTCCGGGTAGGAAACTCTCCGGACGATAAGTCATATACAAAAGTACATTATGGAAAAAACTCCTAAATTTGATTATAGCGACGTAAAGTGGCAGGAGAATGGGAAGCTGAAACTCATCATTGTGGTGGGGACACGCCCGGAGATTATTCGCCTTGCTGCCGTCATCAACAAGTGCCGCAAGTATTTTGATGTGATTTTGGCTCACACCGGTCAAAATTACGACTACAACCTCAACGGCATCTTCTTCCGCGACCTCAAACTCGCTGAACCTGAGGTGTATATGGACGCCGTGGGCGATGACCTTGGTGCAACCTGTGGCAACATCATCAACTGCTCCTACAAACTTTTTGCGCAGACCAAGCCCGATGGCGTGCTTGTGCTTGGCGACACCAACTCGTGCCTGAGCGTCATCGGAGCAAAGCGTCTGCACATCCCCATATTCCACATGGAAGCGGGCAACCGCTGCAAGGATGAGTGCCTACCGGAGGAGACCAACCGCCGCATTGTCGATATCATCAGCGATGTGAATATGGCGTACAGCGAACATGCCAGAAGATATCTTGCCGACTGCGGCCTGCCGAAGGAGCGCACCTACGTTACCGGTTCGCCGATGGCGGAAGTGCTGCACGAAAACCTCGCGGAAATCGAAGCAAGCGATGTTCACCAGCGCCTCGGCTTGGAGAAAGGGAAATACATCCTCCTTTCGGCCCACCGCGAGGAGAATATAGACACCGAAAAGAACTTCCTCTCCCTCTTCACCGCCATCAACAAGATGGCAGAGAAGTACGATATGCCCATCCTCTACAGCTGCCACCCGCGCAGCCGCAACCGCCTTGCCGCCAGTGGCTTCAAACTCGACGAGCGAGTAATCCAACACGAGCCTCTCGGCTTCCACGACTACAACTGCTTGCAGATGAACGCCTTCGCCGTGGTTAGCGACAGCGGCACCCTCCCCGAGGAAAGCAGCTTCTTCACCTCGGTGGGACATCCCTTCCCGGCCATCTGCATCCGCACCTCGACCGAGCGCCCCGAAGCCATCGACAAAGCCGACTTCATCATCGCCGGCATCGACACCAAGAGCCTCTTGCAAGCCGTTGACACAGCCGTAGAACTCTGCCGCGACGGCCACCACGGCATCCCCGTCCCCGACTACGTGGACGAAAACGTCAGCACCAAAGTAGTAAAAATCATCCAGAGCTACGTAGGCATCGTCAACAAAATGGTGTGGCGGAAATTTTAGCCCGATAGAAATTAACTTCTGAGATATTGCTATGGGCGGTGGCACTTGAGGTGTTCACCGCCCATTTTGTGTTAATTTTGTTAAAAGTGTGGAAATTGTGCGTGAAACATACGATATTTGTGATTGAGAGCGTTATTTTTGTAGTTAATTCTAAAATCATGCGTTATGAGAGGATATTTAGGCTTTATTCGATTTTTTGTATTGATAATTATTTTTTCCGTTTCGTTTAACCTATATAGTGCAAGAAAGAAGATGAACAGTGATTTTCCGCAGCGGGCAGCGACCAACGCTTTGGCAAAGATTGACCGAGGACTTAATGAGAAGCAATCGAAGATGGTTCTCGAGGGCGTGTTTGCCTATTCCGAATCTATGATTTCGATTTCAAATGACAATTTCAAAAAAGTAATTGCCAAGATTGATTCCGTTATTGCCGTGGAGGAGAATGCGGCCGCGCGTTCGGTGCTTTACGGCTATGAGGCATTGATGTTTGATTCCTATAAGGACGATGTCATCGATGCTTCGCGCACGGTGTCGGTTGAGGAGTTGCCCGAGGACTATTCCGAGTGGAGCGTTGCCCAGTGCGACAGTCATATCTATATGCTTATCGATAAGGCATTTAAGCCTGCCGGCGACTTGTGGAAGTGTGCCACAAAAACTTTGGTACCCGATTTTGCAAAAGATGGCAAGGAATATGGGGTGTTGATTCCTAATGTCTATTGTTATCTCACCAACAGCTTAAGTCGCGTTGACAAGCGCGGCGATATCGCGAAGGCGCGCTATGATTACATCGTTGAGCATGGCGATGACTGCTTGAAGATTTACTATTCGATAAAGCGCGGCGACTTGAACGGCAAGAATTTTGCCGAGGTGATGACTCTCTACACCGCATGGCAGCACTCTCCATATTCAGGGCTGTATTTAGAGAAAGCATATTCGGTGTGCAATACCATCGATGAGAAGAAGATGCTCTATGGCGAGATTGTCAAGTTCAAAGCTCGCAATCCCGATTATGTGTTTATGGGTGAAATCGACAGAATTGAGAAATTGCTTCTTGAGAAGTCTTTAAGCATATCCACCCCCGCGACTCAATATTCAAAGGGCAAAGTGATATTTGGATACAAAGCTACGAATGTCAACGAATTTGAGTTGAAAGTGTATCGCTGCAATGTAGCCGACCGCTATTCGTTTGAGCGCATGAGGGCAAATAGGTCCAAACTTAGCAAAACCCTTGTGGCAACCAAGCGCGTATCGGTGGAGGGGGAACTGCCATTCGCTGCCGATGGAAATGTGGCTGTTGATGAGTTGCCCTACGGAGCCTACTGTTTCACCATTGATTACGAAGGGAAAGAAAAGGATGGATTTGAAATAGATACCTATTTCTTCATTTCCGACCTTTGTCCCTTGGTTGTAGAGGCATCCGATATGCCGATGACCTTATATCCGCTTGATGCCTTGACCGGAAAGCCTGTCGATGGCGCAAAATCGGAATTCTTCAGAAATAATGATATCCATGAGGTAGTGAAAATCGATTGCGGAGCCGAAGGCATAGAGGTTAAATCGGAAAAATCCTCCTATGCTCGACTTGTGCGAGGCAAAGACTGCTTTGGTGGTGAGATATCCTTGTATTCCTATCGTAGTACACCTCCAGATGGTGCGAATTATGCCACGATAACCACCGATTTGAGCGTGTATCGACCCGGCGAGACCGTGAAATTTGTCGGAGTGCTTTACGACTATGTGTATGACACCGACTTGCGTAAGCCATTGCCGGAGATGAAGTGTAAAGTGATGTTGCGTAACGCAAACTACGATGAAATTGATTCTCTATCCCTTGTTACAGACAAGTATGGGCGCTTTGCCGGCTCGTTTGTACTTCCCAAAGACGGGCTGAATGGCACATACACTATTAGTCTCAATACCAATTTCTGGACTCGCGACAGAGCTTCATTTCAGGTGGCAGAATTCAAATTGCCGACATTTGTTGTGCGATTTGACAACGCACCAAGCCGGTTTGCCATCGGCGAAGCGAAGAAATTTACAGGCGTTGTAGAAACCTATTCGCAGTTGCCACTCAAAAACACCACGGTGAAACTCTCGCTCAGCAAAGAAGAATGGAGTTGGTGGCGAATGCTCGGCAATGGCGATTTCGTCGATTCCCTATCGGTAACCACCGATGAGCAGGGACGTTTCACGGCAGTATTGCCGGAGAGTTGGTTTGTTGACGATGATGAAGAGGACGATGAAGAGGAGGTGTATCCATGGGCATGCCGATTCTATTCCTATACTCTCGAAGCCACAGCCACATCGAAAGGTGGTGAGACGCAGAGTGCAAAAGCCGTGTTCACAATCGGGACAAGGACCGATATAAAATATGACACAGCCAATGACGGAAATAACATCCTCGCCGCTCCCGATGTGTTGCTGCCCATCTTGATTCACTCCAACGATGAGTCGATAAAGAGTTGCCGATTGCGATTCACATCCCTGGGCGATAGCACAGTCGTGCTCGATAATGTTGAATTTGTCGAAAGGGAAACCAAGATAGATTTCAGCCGATTTGCCTCGGGCGAATACGCTATCGATGCATGGGTTGAAGGTGGCGAGCCTATCAGAATACTTAGCAACCTCATTGTGTATCGCCCCGATGATGTAGAGTCGCCAACATCGAGCCTTATCTGGACACCTAAATACCAACTTAAAGCGGAGTCGCAAGATTCGACATCGATACTAATCGCATCGCGCGACGACAATCGCCATGTGCTGATAGTAGTGGGGGACGACCGCCGCACATTGCAGCGCTCATGGGTCGTTCTAAAGAAAGGAATGAACCGCGTGGCTATCGGTCATGCCGAGGCAAGGCAGTCAACGACAATTAAAGTGAACATCTATTCCGTAGCCAATTTTGCGACCGAAGAACTGAGCATGTATATCGCACCATACGTTGCTCCCGAAAAAATGGAGGTGAAAATTGAAAGTTTTCGCGACCGCATCATCTCGGGAGGCGTTGAGAATTGGAAATTCACCTTCGCCAACCGGAATGGAGTTGCATTGCAATCGGCAATGTTGCTGAATGTCTATAACAAGGCTGTTGACAAGATAGCGCCCACCGATTTCTCACTTGGTTTGAATAACTCTTGTGGAGCTGATTGGTCTCCAAGATGTGAGTCGTACAATAATCACGTATCACATATAGGAGGATATTGGTCGAGAGGCTATTATGGAGGCACCACCTATGCTACACTTCCTTCATTGGGCAATTTTGTATATCATTGTTTTGAGTTTGACGACGATATACAATATTGTGCGAGTGCATCTACAGCCGGAGCATATAGTAAAATGGCATCGCCAATGGCAAATCACGCAGTGATGGAAGAATGTGATATGGGCACTTCGGAAACCTCAATCTGTGCGGCTCCCGAAAGTGCAGGGCTCGAAAATGTCGTGGTGCGCGAGGAAAAGACCTACAATGCGTTGTGGTTGCCGTTCCTCGAAAGTGGCGAAGATGGCACACTGAATGTGCAATTCTCGGTGCCGAACGATAATTCCACATGGGTGCTCCGAGGCATTGCCTACGACAATCGCCTTTTGAATAGCAGCATCAGTCGGGAGTTTGTAACCTACAAGCCCATTATGGTGCAGTGTGAGTTGCCGCGCTTTGTGAGAAACGGCGATGAGGTTACTCTTGGCGCCACAATCTCCAATGCTTCCGACACATTGCAGAATTGTGCTGCGGTGATAGAACTCTTTGATGCCGAGACCGGAGACATTCTCGAGCAGCGACAATACTCATTGCAGATTGCTGCCGGAGAGCAGGATGTGTGCAGCATGCAGTGGAACGTGCCGCTCGATCTCGCTTGCGTAGGCTTCCGCGTGAAGGCATCCAACGGTGAGTTTGGCGATGGCGAACAGCAGTTGCTCCCGGTGCTCACAGCTATCAGTCCGGTAATCGAGGCAGAGCAATTCTATATGAATCCCGGCGAGAACTTGGCGCGTTTCGACATACCTAAGATTCAGTCGGATGCCAAGGTGAGCCTTGAATATTGCAACAATCCGATGTGGAGTTGTGTAACGGCATTGCCTTCGATAGTCAACACCGACAATATTATCTCCACCACGGTGATGCACAATCTTTATGCTATCGTGATGGCGAATGGAATAGCCGAAAGCAATCCTTTGATTCGACAGGCTGTTGAGTCATGGAGCCTCAATCCACAAGATTCGGTGCTCGTGTCATCGCTCGAGAAAAACGCTTCGCTCAAAATTCACGACCTCCTCAAATCGCCATGGCTCAACGCCGCTCGCCGCGAGACATTGCAGATGCAAGGTATAAAGCAACTCTTCGACACAGAATATTGCAACACACAACTCAACGAGGCAATCACTTCGCTTGAGTCGTTCCAAAACTCCGATGGCGGCTTTGTCTGGGTGAAAGGTTTCCGTTCATCTTACTCAACCACAATCAGTATCGTTCAACTCTTTGGCGAGTTGAAACATTTGGGTTGGCTGCCCGATGATAAACGTGTGAGCAAGATGATAAATTCGGCGGTTAAATATCTCGACAAAGAGGCACTTGAGATACTGAAAGAGATGAGGAAGCCCGATTATGAATATTTTTCCGATTATGTATATACTCGCATGTATTTCGACAACCTCGAAACAACCGAGGCGACAAGCGACTTGATTCGTCGCACCGTGGCTACCTTGTCGAAATCGTGGAGCGGAACGAGCCTGTATAATAAGGCATATTCTGCGCTTATTCTCAACAAATATGGCTACACCGACCAGGCAAGAGAAATTGTGGAGTCGCTCAGGCAGTTCTCGATATCCACTCCGTCGAAGGGAGTGTATTGGGATAACCTGCAGCGCGGAGGAGGAAGGTTCTTCGAGAAAATCGCCCTCACATCGCTCATGTTGCAGGCAATCTATGCGGTAACACCCGAGTCGCCGATAATCGATGGCGTGCGCCAATGGATGCTCATCAACAAGAGTACGAACAACTGGGGCACATCGAGTCTCGCAACAGATGCAATCTATGCCATTATCAGTACCGGTACCAACTGGCTCACTCCCGGCTCGGATGTGAACATCACAATCGGCGGCAAGAAGGTCGATTTCTCGGATACCGACAAATATTTGGGCTACGGCGTTGTTGATATCGACATTGCCGACGCAACCGGAAGTGTGGAGATAGAGCGTAGCGGCGAAAATCCTGCATGGGGCGCGTTGTATTGGAAATATTCCGCTCCGATGACCGAGGTGAAAGCCGCTAAATGCGACGGACTTTCAATCGACAAGAAATTCCTGAAGATCGACGGCAACAAACTCACCGCTGCCGGCTCATTGAGAGTGGGCGACAAAGTGCGCGTGCTTCTCACAATCAAGAATTCGCAAGACCTCGATTATGTAACAATCACCGACGAGCGTTGCAGCCTTGTGGAGCCGATTGACCAACTTTCGGGGCACGACATCATCGATGGAGTGTGGCTGTATCGCGAAACAAAGGATTCGCAGACCAACATATTCATTCCTTCGCTCGACAAGGGTACGCATATCATAAGTTATGATGTGGTGGTAACCGCTCCCGGCAAGTGCAATATGGGTGTAGCGTCGGTACAATGCCAGTATGCGCCACAATACACCGCCCATTCGTCGGGTTCTCTCGTTACAATCAAGTAGGAGTATGTGGGAGGCGGCGATATTCCCAATTTTGTTCTGCATCCACGATGCCGAGGAGATTTTCACTCAGCATCGGTGGATGCGAGAGCATGGACCGATGCTCAAGAAGCGTTTCCCGCGAATGGGGAAAGTGCTTGACCACCTCGGGGAACTATCCACCGGCGCATTTGCCATAGCAGTGATTGAGGAACTCTTGATAATCATAGCGGTAACGCTCTATTATCTTGTAGGCGGCGCATATTCATTTGAAATATGGGTGGCTGTGTTCCTTGCATTTTCCCTGCATTTAGTCGTGCACATCGGGCAGGCGGTCGTAGTGGGTAGATACACACCGGGAGTGGTAACGTCGGTCGTTGTGCTTCCATATTGTTGCTATAAAATCGATGCGGTGATGGCTGTCTCCAGCCCGGTGCAGTTGCTTGCGTGTGGCATCGCCGGAGTCGCCTTCATGGTGGTGAACCTGCTTATAGCGCATAGAATAGGGAAGAGCCTCGCGAAGAAGCGGCAATAGACGCCGGCAGAGCGATGGGCTGTTGGGGATGGAAATTGGGCTTGCCGGGTGCGGCGGCTCCGGGGGCAAGGGGATTCAAGGTGCGTGTGCTCCGATGGCGGAGCGGTGTGGCGGGCGCTTTGCTGCGCCGAGGTGGTTATCTTTTCTATAGGGCCAATGGGGCTAATAGGCATTTTTGATTTTATGGCTGCCATCTGCCTGCCCGGGGAGGTCCGCCGACCTGTGCCGGGCTGCT
>JBJEKB010000156.1:0-13781 GCA_051878395.1 Muribaculaceae bacterium | reverse complement strand
TATCGTCAGGAGGACTGGATGGTCAACGTTCCTCTGTATGCCATTAAAAGCTATTTCTTCTAATCGCCTTACATGTGTTCTATGACTCTTTAGAATATAATGCCATAACATTCTTAATGTGTCTTTATTCGGCGTACCATCAAGATTGATTGTGGCGGTTTTTGGGTGACGCAATGATAAAGTCAGGAAAAAGCGTGTGGCTTCCTCTCAAATCCGGGCATCGCCAATGCCCCATCACCATTCCACACCGCAAAATTAATACCCCGTAAATAAGTTTTCCCGCATTTTGCGCCATTTCTTGTAATTTCACCGAATTTAACCACGATTTCCACACTATCTTTGCAACGATTTACATTTATGTAAAATATTTTTTGTAACTTAGCATTGTAATAACATTTTGAATTATGAGAACAGCCAACATTTCCTTACAGGATATCTTCAATGAGATTCCTCGGGAGAAGCGAGAGGAAACTCGGCTCTCTTTTGCTATCTCTAACAGACTTGATGCGCTTATGCGTGAAAAAGGTCTGAATAAAAAGCAGTTTGCCGAAGCTCTTGGTAAACGACCCAATGAGATAACACGGTGGCTGGGCGGCGAGCATAACTTCACAATCTCGACACTCGCCATGTTATCCACCTTCTTTGGCAAGCCGATTATTACTGTAGGTTAACATTTTTGAGATTATTGTGCTTACGAATATCGCACAAAAAAATTTTGCAACGGCAAAACCACGCATAAAAAACCTCGTGACCGATGACCGAATCACGAGGTTATTTAATTAGCATAATTACGTTAAATTCTTTCGAGGACGGTTTTTACGATGTCTTTGACAGCGGTTTTGTAGTTGGGAGTGGCATCGTTGTTCATACGGTTGGCGATGATGCAGCACACAGTCATGGCTTTGTGTCCCATCATTCGCGCAAGTCCTTGAAGCATTGCACTTTCCATCTCGTAGTTGGTGATTTTCTTGCCGTTGTAGCAGAAATTCTCAATGCGGTGGTTGAGTTCCGGCTCGGCGAGTTCCATTCTCACATATCTGCCTTGCGGACCATAGAAGCCATTGGCAGTGATGGTAGCGCCGCGCACCATGTCGTCGCCGCCGATACGAGCCACGAGTTCTTCGTCGGCATCGACAACATAAGGCTTAGCCCACAACGGGTTCCACTTCACAGCGTCGCAGAAAGCCTTCTCGAAATCGAGGTCGCACACTTCGTTGCGGCGCGCGTAGAAATTGAGGGCACCGTCGAAACCAAGCGCTTTGGCAGCGATAACCGGGGTACCGAGCTTGAGTTCGGGCTGGAGACCGCCGCTGGTGCCGATTCTCACGATAGAGAGTTGACGCAGATTGTCTTTCACTGTGCGAGTTTCAAAATCGATGTTTGCGAGAGCATCGAGCTCGGTAACAACAATATCGATATTGTCGGCACCGATACCATGGCTCAAGCACATTATAGGCTTACCCTTGTAAATACCGCCGATGGTGTGAAATTCGCGGCTTGACACCTCAAAAGTCTGTTCATCGAAAAACGAAGCCACCATATTCACACGTCCGGGGTCGCCCACAACGATAATACGGTCGGTTAGTTGGTCGGGGCGCAAATGGATATGAAACACCGAGCCATCATCATTGATGATAAGTTCCGAGGGTGGGATAATTCTTTTAGTCATGATAGAAAAATTTAGTTAGTTTAATCGAAATTGTGCACAGTTGTGTGTAAAATGCAAAGTTAGCCAAGAAAGTTGTCAATTCCAAATTTCGACAAAATTTTCGACAAAAAACTTGCAAACCGGGGCAAAGCGAGGCAATGGGGTGGCAGGCGCGGGAACAGTGGCACGATTTTTGCACTGTTAATTTTGTCTGTTACAATATTATTTCTAATTTTGCACCATTATATAATGAGAATTATGAGAAATTTTGCACTGATATGGCTTATTTGCCTTATTTTTCCGTTTACCTATCTTAATGCCAAGGAATATAAGGTGGAGGAGATTCCTATGGTTCATCTCCAAGATGCACGAAAATATTGCTCCAATCCCGATAATATTCTGTCGCCCGAGGCGGTGAACGCCATCGACACCACGCTCTACAATCTCGAGCAAAAAACCGGGATTCAGACTCTCGTGGTGGTGGTGAGCGACATCGAAGGGGGCGACCCTGTTGATTTTGCGCTGAAACTCGGCGAGAAAAACGGTGTCGGCGAGAAAAAACGCGACAACGGACTTGTGATTCTTCTCGCCACCGAGGAGCGCGCGGTGCAGTTTGCCACCGGATACGGTCTCGAAGGCGATCTGCCCGATGCCATCTGCAAGCGCATCCAGCAGAAATACATGGTGCCATATTTCAAAAACGATGATTGGAACACCGGCATGGTGGAGGGGGTGAAGGCTGTGGCTCAGCGCCTCGACGGCTCGATGGAGCGCGAAGATGAAGATGATGGCGATGACACTGCCGCCAATATCGCCATTTCGCTATTCCTCGGTGCCTTCCTGCTTATGATTGTCATACTCATCGTCTATGAATACAATCGCAGCAAATGCCCCAAGTGTGGCAAGCACAAGCTCAAAAGAAAATCGGTGAAGGTCGTGAGCCGCAAAAACGGAATAAAAGAGGAAGATGTAACCTATATCTGCGGCGCTTGTGGCAACACCTTGGTGCGCCGCGAGAAGAGTGCCGACGACCAGGTGTCGAAAGGCGGCGGTGGTGGTGTCATCATCGGCGGTGGCGGATTCTCCGGCAGAGGTGGCGGCGGATTCTCCGGTGGCAGTTTTGGCGGCGGAAGCTTCGGTGGCGGCGGTGCCGGAAGCCGTTTCTAACATAGAATTTTAATCATTAACAAATAATCAATTCATTAATTATGAAAAAATCAGTTATTATTCTTATTGCTATCGTTGTCGCTCTTGTCTTCTGGTTGGCAACCTCCTACAACGGCATGATGAGCAAAAACGAGGAGGTGAGCAAAGCATGGAGCAATGTGGAAACTCAATACCAACGCCGCGCCGACCTCATCCCGAATCTTGTGAACACTGTTAAGGGCTATGCCGAGCACGAGAAAAGCACTCTCGAAGAGGTTGTTGCAGCTCGCACTAAAGCCACTCAGGTTACTGTAGATGCCGACAATCTCACACCCGAGAAATTGGCTGAATACCAAAAGGCTCAAGGCGAAGTGGGTGCCGCTCTCGGTCGCTTGCTCGCCATCACCGAGGCATATCCCGACCTCAAGGCGAACGAAAATTTCAAAGAATTGCAAGCCCAACTCGAAGGCACCGAAAACCGCATCAGCGTGGAGCGCAACCGTTTCAACGAGGTTGCCCGCGAATATAACGTAACTGTGAAGCGATTCCCGGCTGTTATTATCGCAGGAATGTTTGGTTTCGAGCCTCGCCCATACTTTGAATCGCAAGAAGGCGCCGAAAAAGCACCCGAAGTGAAATTCTAACCTGCAGAGGATTAGTGTCGCAATCTTCTATCGACATAAGAGAAGATAACGAGCGACTGCTCAAGGCTTATATAGCACATCTGCGCCTCGAAAAAGGGCTGTCGGACAACACCGCAGCCGCCTATTCGAGCGATGTGGCGAAATTGATGCACTATTTTGAAGACGCCGGCTCGGGAGTGCTCTCACTCTCGACCGACGACCTTCATTGCTTTATGAGCGAGCTGCACGACATGGGCATTCAGCCGTCGTCGCAAGCCCGGATTCTGTCGGGAATCAAGAGCTTTTTCAAATTTCTGAAAATCGACGGCAGGATTGAACACAACCCGGCAACGCTTCTCGAGGCGCCGCGCCTCGGGCGACATCTGCCCGAAGTGCTCACGGTCGAGGAAATCGACCGAATGGAGGATTGCATCGACTTCTCGAAATTGGAAGGGGAGCGAAACTATGCCATCATCGAGACGCTCTACGGTTGCGGACTGCGGGTGTCGGAACTGGTGGAGTTGCGCATGTCGAACTACCACAGCGACGAGGGTTTCATCATCGTAACCGGCAAGGGGGACAAGCAGCGCATTGTGCCCATCGACGATGTGGCGATAAACGCAATCGAGAACTACCGCACCGGGATGCGCGCCTGCGTTGATGTGAAGCGGGGATGCGAGGATATCATGTTCCTCAACCGCCGCGGCACGGGGCTAACCCGCGTGATGGTGTTCTACATCATCAAGCAATTGTGCGAGAGAGCCGGAATAAAGAAAAATGTGAGTCCGCACACTTTGCGCCACTCATTTGCCACCCATTTGCTCGAAGGAGGCGCCAATTTGCGCGCGATACAGCAGATGTTAGGGCACGAATCTATTACCACAACCGAAATCTACCTGCACATCGACAAAAGAAGGCTTCGCAGCGAGATTATGCTCCACCACCCGCGCTACAAGCAGCACTGACGCCCCTCCCCTATTCCTGTTCCGCGGGGCGGGTCATGTGGAAATGGGTTATGTGGTCTTCCTGGTAGGTTGTCGATGATTTCACAAAGCCATGCGCCTCATAAAATTTGTGTAGCCTCATTTGCGCCGAGATGGTTATCGATTTGTCTCTGCCATTCATTTCGTTGTGCACCTCGATTCCCTTCTCCACAAGCAGATGTCCGAGTCCGGTGCCTCGATAGGAGGGTTTCACCACCACGCGACCTATGCAACCGTCGTCGAAATAGCCGCCGCAGCGAAACACACGGCAGTGGCAGGCGAGAATACCGGTGGCGGCATCATATCCGAGCACATGGCGGCACCGCAAGTCGCGGTAATCGACATCCTGGTAGGGTTGCTCCTGCTCCACAACAAACACTTCGGCGCGCAGGCTGAGCATATCATAGACCGATTGTGCCGACAGTTGGTCGAAATCGGCGATTATCCATTTAATATCCATTTTTCCTATTTTTTTTAGAACCACAAGGCATACAACTGCCTGGGGAGTTTGGGGTTGGAAACAATAAAGGCGATTTTCTCGTTTGTGAATATCATCCCGTAGGTGTAGCGCCGGCATATCTCATCGAAAAGCTGCTTCACATGGTCGTGGCGAGTGAGGTTGCGGAGCACTATCACGCCCCGGTTTTGCAATATGTCGATAGTGTAGCCAAGGACGGAATCGTAGTCGGCATCTTCAATCGAGTTGATGAGCATAAACGGCATCTCATCGGGCTGCAGCACATTGCGATATGCCGCAATCAACTCCGGGGCGCTGTTGCCGAGCGAAATGCGTTGCATGTAGGGGTCGAGCACCTTGGCGGTAATGGAGAAGGCGTCGAAATGCGGCTCGCAGAGCCACAGATGCGAGCGCGACGACACTTGCATCATGCACGCCGACGACATCCCATAGTTTGTGCCTATCTGCAGCAGATTTCCGGGATTGAAGTAATTGACCACTCGAAAGAGCATTTTGCCGTTTTTCTTGCTCATTACGCGCGAGTGTCCGGCATAGCGACGCATTCCGGCAAGAATCCGCTTGCGCACCGCCTCAATTTCCTCATAGTTGTAGTATGGGAGCCTCTCCCTGAGAACGTTGAGCACAAATTTGAACGCAAACGGGGAATGGATGCCATAGCCGTTACTTTTGTGATAACGGCTTAAAGCACTGTAATATCGGTGTATTCTACCCAATTATCAAGCCTCCTTGTTTCTTGTTTTGCGATAACGAACCACGGCAAGCACCACGAGTGCAAGAAGCGACAAATAGATGAGCGCAACAGCGATATATGCTATGGTTTCGGTTACACGCACCGATTGCGGGTCGAAATGGAACTCGATGGTGTGTGCCCCTGCCGGGATTTTCAATGCTCGAAGCACATAATTCACGCGACCCATCTCCACAGGGTTGCCGTCGATGCTCACATTCCATCCCCATGGGAAATACACCTCGGAGAACACTGCCATGCCGCCGTTTTGGCTCTCGGCGTGGTATCTGAGTCGGTTGGGGGCGTAGGTGATTTCGTAGATGGTGTCGCCGGGCACTTTTGCCGGGATGCTCTCGCCGAGGGTCGCGGCAAATTTGCGGTCGCTTATGGCGGTGGTCATCGGGTTGAATATGGCGAGGGAGTCGATTTCGGCTTGTGCCCCATCGACATATTCAATTTTGTCAACCAGCCAGGCGTTGCCCAGTGCTGTCGGGTTGCGTTCCACAATGGTGTCGTTAAACACCACATATCGGGTGTTGAGCATATCCATAACGCGAGGGTTGATGTTTACGCCCTGCTGCGAGATGACGAGATGGCGGCTCATAAGGTCTTGATAGCGCGACAATTTAGCCGCATGGTATCCGCCCACACACTTGTGGAAATAGGATGGCATGGCGGCGGTGAAATTCGGGATGTCGAGCACGCGATAGTTCATCGCGGTGTCCTGCTTGATTATCTTGTCCACCGGACGCATGGCAAATTGTGTCTGCTCCATCGGGCGTGTGAACGAGTCGTAACTGAGATAGCGTTTGTTCACCGAATACATGTCTATCAATACGAGGAAGACAAGAATCAGCGACAGGTGGAGGGTCTTGATTTTGCCATAATTGTAGAGCAGCAATAGCGCAGCGGCGGCAGCGATGAGCATCAGCGAGCGCAAGGCGTCGGCTTTAACCATGCCGTAGCGCAGTGTCTCAACTGCCTTGAAAAGCGACGGATACATCTGCGTGTAGCCCGCCTTGATATACGCCTCGTTCTCATCTATCGAGAAGGCATCGCCGAGGAAGATGCTCGGAGCAAGCCAAAGCACCACGCAAATGAGGGCGGAGATGCCGAATGCCATATAGAATTCGGTGCGGAACTTGTTGAAGGGTTCGGGGGTCTCGGCAATCTTCTTCAATGCGAGGATTGCAAGCAGTGGCATTGTAAACTCGGCTATCACGAGGATGCTCGACACGGTTCTGAACTTATTGTAGAGCGGGAAGTGGTCGATAAACAGGTCGGTAAACCACATCATGTTGTGCCCCCACGAGAGTGCTATCGAGAGGAGCGTTACTGCGACCAATGCCCATTTCACCGGACCTTTCACCACGAAACAGCCGAGGAGGAACAATGCGAAAATAATCGCTCCGACATACACCGGACCATTGGTGCTGGGCTGGTCGCCGAAGTATTGGTAGAAACTGCCCAATGCCTGGTATTCTTCGCCCGAGATTTCTCCTGCGTTATACATTTTCTCGGCGGCATCGAGTTGCTGAAGCACCAAAGCGGTGTTGCTCCCCTTCATCGGCTTGATATTTGCCCCGCCATTCACGTTGGGGACAACAAGCGAGAGGGTTTCGTCGATGCCATAACTCCAGGCGGTGATGTAATCTTTGTTCAAGCCTCCATCGGTGGCATTTTGGGTGGTTTGCGCCGAAGCAAGTTCGGAATGACCTCCGCGCATCGATTCCTTGCTGTATTGGTAGGTGTTGTAGAGATTCGGCGAATTGGCGGCTATGGCGGCAATGGCGGCTACGGCAAGCGCGCCCGATGCTATCCCCCAGCGCTTCATCTGCTTGCCGCGATATGCCTCAACTCCATAGGCAATCACAAGAGCCACTATCACAAACATGAAATAGTAGGTCATCTGCACATGGTTGCCGGCAATCTGCAATGCGGCAGATATTGCCGTGACGGTGGCTCCGAGGAGGTATTTACCCCGATATGCCCACACGATTCCGGCTATCGTAGGCGCAACGTAGGAGAGCGCGATGAATTTCCAAATGTGCCCCGCGCCGATGATAATGACGAAATAGGTCGAGAAGCCGTAGGCTATCGCTCCCAGCAGCCCCATGTGCCATTTGGCGCCAAAGGAGAGCATGAGGATGTAGAAGCCAAACATCATCACAAACAGCAAGTTGGCAGGAGACGGCAACCCGAGGCTGACAATTTTTCCGATAAGCGCAATGGGCTTGCTACTCTCGTAGGATGGCGAAATCTGGAAATTAGGCATTCCCGAGAACAACGAATTGGTCCAGCGGCTGGTCTCGCCGGTGGCTTCGGTAAACGCCTTCACCTCCTGCCCGATGGCAATGCCCTGCTGCACATCGTGCTGGCGCAGCACAAGCCCCTCGGAGTCAGCGGGATAGAAAAATGCAAACGCTATTATGGCAATTATAACAATAGGAAGCAGATACATCCATCTGCTACCATTCTCGAGTGTCGGATTCTCGTTTTTCATCATATCATTTAGTTTGTTACTACTCATTATTTATATTTAGGTGCAAAACTACAAAAATAAATTGAATTCCGCCCTCTCTACACAGTCATTTATGTTGTGCAAATGGTTCAATAGGTAGCATTTTTCATGGTTAAATATTATTAAATAGCGGAGTGTGGCAAACAATTTGCCATGAATCTTTTAAAAATTCGATATTTTTGAATAATTTTGTAGCAATAATTAATTAAACATCTATGGAAAAGATAGACAACCTTGACAAGAAAATTCTAAAAATAATCATGAGAAACGCTCGAATCCCATCAAAAGATGTGGCATTGGAGTGCAATGTATCGCGCGCGGCAATACATCAACGCATCCAGCGAATGATTGATATGAATGTAATTACAGGTTCCGGATACAACGTGAATCCCAAAACTCTCGGCTATGCAACCTGCACATATATCGGTGTAACGCTCGAAAAAGGCGCCATGTATCGCGATGTGGTTCCCGAACTCGAGAAAATCGAGGAAGTTGTGGAATGTCACTTCACCACCGGACCCTACACCATGCTCATCAAGTTATATGCCCGCGACAACGAGCACCTCATGGAACTGCTCAACGACCGAATCCAAAACATCCACGGTGTAACTTCCACCGAGACACTAATCTCGCTCGAGCAAAGCCTAAAGCGCGAAATCCCCATCCACGACTAAACGCCTCCCAATTAATAACCGAAAAGAGACTGGGAAACTGTCCAATGGCGTGCCAATAATGCGCAACATTCGCTGAATTAAGCGCAGAATGCAACCATTGGGGAAAATATGATGCAAGACCTAACCAAATCACTTATCCTCCTCAATGGGGAGTTGAAAACATTGCAGATAGCATCCATCAGCAGGTTGGGTGCTAATGCTTTTCGTGTCTCTTTTAAGAACAATCCGAAGTCTTACACATATAGTGCCGACAATGTGGTTTGGCTCACCAATCCGCAATGGCTTTTACCGGAACTTTGCAAGGTGTATCGCGGCGGTAGTTTGCAAAAAGATATCACTGAGATTTGGCAGTTTGAAGACGGACAGAATCTGTTTTGGCGCATCAAATACCGCAGCGGTTATGAAGGAGAATATGGCGAGGATCAGATAAACGTAATCAAAACATGCCTGGACGAGGAAACATCAAAAAACACCTTTGCCTACCTTAAACAAGTGGCAGCCATCAATCCGCTTCGGAAAGAAGAAGACAATGAAGGCATTCTGTCGCAGATCTATGATAAAGTGGATTTCATTGACGACAAGACTGCAGCGGCTTGCTACATCAATCCCGAAAAGTACAAGGTGAAGAAACTCAGCCACAGGAACTTGATATACCCGTTTGGCTGCAATGCCAGTCAGAAGAAAGCCGTGGCAGCAGCTTTTGAGCATCAGGTGAGCGTGGTGCAAGGTCCTCCGGGAACAGGAAAAACTCAGACCATTCTCAATGTCATTGCCAACATTGTGAGGAATGGGAAAACAGTGCTTGTAGTCTCAAACAACAATTCTGCAATAACCAACGTGCAGGAGAAGTTGGAGAAATACGGACTTGAATTCATCGTTGCACCGCTTGGCAGCAAGGAGAACAAGGAACTTTTCATCAGCCAACAAAAAGTTGTTCCTTCGGAACTCTCATCATGGTCATGTTCCATTCATGATGGAATAAAAATGAAAGGCACTTTGCACGATACGCTCAGAAGTCTTGACAAGGTGTATGCGCTATTAAACGAGGATGCCATGCTGCGTCAGGAACAACAAAGCGTCGATTTGGAATGGCGGCACTTCTGCATGGATAATGGTATTGACGAACATATACCGTTGGAGAAAAGAGCACAGTCATCCCTTATCATCAAACTATGGCTTCATTATCAATCCAAGGCGGACGGAACACTCATTGCACCCGATGGACTCTGGGCAAGAATAACGGAAGAATTGAAATCGCTTTGGATGCGCATTATGTGCCGATACCGACTGAGGCTGCACAACAAGTTTGAACAATCAGACATGAAGCCTTTGGTAATAGAACTTCAAAAACTTTATTATCTCAACCGACGAATAGAGATAGAAGAACGCTTGGAGGCTATCAAAGTAGAGTTATCCACATACGATGCCAATCTGCTGACCAAGACTTTGACAGATACTTCTATGACAATGTTAAAAGCCTCTCTCCACGACAGATATGACAAAAAGGAAAGCATCATCTTCAAGGATACCAAGGACATGAAGGCTCACGGCGAAGATTTTCTGAAACGCTACCCTGTAGTGCTGAGCACCACTTTCTCTGCCCGTTCGTGTCTCTTTGGTGAGAAACCATACGACTATATCATCATGGACGAAGCCTCACAAGTGTCGATAGAGACCGGCGCTTTGGCTCTCACCTGTGCCAAAAATGCTGTGATAGTCGGAGATACGCTCCAATTGCCCAATGTGGTAACAGATGAAGACAGAAAGAAACTTACTGCAATCATGGCGCTATACCATATCCCCGAAGGGTATGACTGCGCCAAGAATAGTTTCCTGGAGTCAGTCCGCGCTATCATAAAGAATGTGCCCGAAACCACACTCCGTGAACACTACCGATGCCATCCACGCATCATCAATTTCTGCAATCAGAAGTTCTATGGAGGCAAACTTCTCATCATGACTCACGACAATGGCGAAGAGGATGTGCTTTGCGCCTATCTTACCCGAAAAGGCAACCATGCCATAGGACAGTATAACCAACGCGAGATAGATGTGATACGAGAGGAAGTGCTACCTGCGCTTACAGAGTATGATGACATAGGCATAGTCACACCCTACAACAATCAGGTCGATCAGTTCCACAGCCAGATGCGCGAATTGGATGCCGCCACCGTACATAAGTTTCAAGGAAGGGAAAAGGATGCCATAATCATGAGTGTGGTAGATAATCAGATAACTCCATTTGCCGATGATGCCAACATCCTAAATGTGGCTGTTTCGCGTGCCAAGAAAAAGTTCTGCCTTGTGATGACAGGCAACCAACAGGAAAAACATGGCAATATCATGGACTTGCTCGATTATATCCATTATAACAACTGCACCGTAACCGACAGCAAGATAGCCTCCATCTTCGACTACCTCTATGAACAATATACGGCAGAAAGAATGACTATGCTCGAACGTTTGCCGCAAATATCGGAGTACGCTTCCGAAAACATGACATACCATTTAATAGACGACATCCTCAATTCCGACAACCGCTTCTCCGTTCTTAAAGTACTTTGCCATATACCGCTCCGACAGATTATCAAGGACACATCCCTCATGTCGCAGGAAGAACTGACATACGCAGGCAACTACAACACCCATGTCGATTTCCTCGTAATCAACAGCATCAGCAAGAAACCTGTGCTTGCCATTGAGACTGACGGTTACTCCTTCCACAACGACATGACGGAACAGCATCAACGAGACATGATGAAAGACCACATCTTCAACCTCTATACCCTCCCGTTACTAAGGCTATCAACAAAAGGGAGCAATGAAAGAGAGAAAATTATTGAACAGCTCAATAATTGTGTTTCATAAAGTTTAAGGCTTCGGAGGGAGGTTATTCCGATCCTCCTCCGAGGGCGTGATACAGCTTGATGACGGCTTGTATCTTGGCGATGCGGTCTTGTACCAATGTCTGCCGGGCATTGAGCAACGACTGTTGTGCCGTGAGCACTTCGAGATAATTGGCTGATGAATAGCGTACCAACAGACGAGTTTTCTCGGTAGCATCTTCGAGGTCGGCAATCTGACTTTGGTCGAGAGCGATGCGACTATCGGCGGTTTGCCATTCCGTGAGGGCGTTGTTGACCTCGTTGCCGGCATTGAGCAGAGCCTGTTCAAACCTCAGCACAGCCTCCTGCTGACGCGCTTGAGCTATCTTTAGGTTGGCAATATTTGTACCTCGGTTGAATAGCGGAGCCGTAATCGATGCAATCGCCGACGAGAGCCACTGTCCGGGGTTGACTATTGTTCCACCGCCATTGTTGGTCCAGCCGAGCGAACCGGTGAGTGTAAGAGAGGGATAGAAAGCGGCGCGAGCCGAGTTGGTAGCATAGAATGCTTCCGCCAGAGCAGCCTCGGCTTGTCGCACATCGGGACGCTTGGCAAGCATCAAGAGAGGCACTCCGATGGTTACGTCGAGAGCAAAGTCTTGGTCGGCGATAGAGCCTCGTTCGATGGGGTGTGATGTCTCCTTGAGCATAGCACAGAGGGCATTCTCCGTTTCGCTGATGCTCTTGCCGAGGGTCAATATCGAGGCATTGAGGGCTGTTCGGTTTGCGCGTGCTTGGAGCACCGCCACATCGTTAGCTTTGCCCGCTTGCGCCAATGCCTGCAATGTGCCGATTGTCTCGTCCCAATTGTTGAGCGTAGCGCGAGATATCGCCAACTGCTCATCGAGCATCAACAACGTGTAGTAGCTCTCGGCAACGGTCGCAATGAGCATTGTCTTCACGGCTTGCTCGTAGGCGCGACTTTGTTGGAGCGAGGCTGCCGCTCCGCGCTTTGCATTGGTCAATTTGCCGAAACATTCGACCTCCCACGATGCGGCAGCACCTATATTATAGGTTTTCTTCGTCTCTCCGTTGTAATGGCTTATCCCTGCCTGTGGCGTGAGATTGAGCGATGGCAGGTAGGAAAGACGGGCATTGTTGAGCACAGCCATCGCCTCTTCGACTTGCAGATGGGCGATTGCGAGGTCGGTGTTGCGCTCCAATGCCTTGACAATGAGAGTCTGCAGCTGTGGGTCGGTAAAGAACTCCCGCCATGGGTGCGACGCGATGTTCACGCTATCGTTGTCGGTCGAGCGATACAAACTGTCTGTTGCGACATCCAACTCGGGACGTGAATAGCTCGAATATACTCCACAGCTGCTCAACAATCCCGCAACGGCAACCAGACAGCAGAGCACAGAATGATTTCGCGGTGGCAAGAAACGCTCCTGGAGATACTGAAAGACGATGAAAAGCGATGGCACCACGAAGAGCAGTCCCAAAGTGCCAACCAGCATACCACCAACAGTGCCTACCCCCACAGATATATTGCCATTGGCTCCTACCCCTTGGGCGAACATCAATGGCAGCATACCGAAAACCATGGTCAACGAGGTCATGAGTATCGGACGCAGACGCGCTTTGGCAGCCGAAATGGCAGCTGCTACAATGCTCAACCCTTGACGTCGCCGAGCCGAAGCATATTCGGTGAGCAAGATTGCTGTCTTGGCAAGAAGACCTATGAGCATAATGAGTCCGGTCTGCATATAGATATTGTTTTCCAATCCCCACAGCTTGGCAAAGAGGAAACTGCCCATCAAGCCAAACGGGATGGAAAGAATAACGGCAAAAGGTATCATAAGGCTCTCATACAGAGCGCATAGAATCAGGTAGATGAACACAATGCAGATAATGAACACATAGGTGGTGATATTGCCCGTCGAAGCCTCTTCGCGCGACATGCCTCCGAACTCATATCCGTATCCCTCGGGCAGTACCGTCTCTGCCACTTCCTCGATAGCTTTCAATGCCTGTCCCGAACTGTACCCCTCGGCAGGAACACCCGAAACGCTGATGGCAGAGAAGAGGTTGAAACGCGACAGGCTCTCCGAACCATACACCCGCATGAGTGTGAGATATTGCGAGATAGGCGACAT
>JBJEKB010000155.1:0-13857 GCA_051878395.1 Muribaculaceae bacterium | reverse complement strand
GCGCACCATCACATTCTTCAAAGTCTCTTCGTTGATACGAGCCTCGGGAGTAGCCTGCACCATTACACGGTACAACTTACCGAAACGGTTGAAGTTGCTGGCGTAGATACCGCCATAGTAGCCTTGCAAGGTGGTCATGATGATTTGAGGGCTGAGGCCTGCGCGTTTAGCCTTCGCAACATCGACATCGACCATGTATTGCGGATAGTTGGGGTTGAACGACGAGTAAGCCATCGAGAACTCGGGGCGTTGGTTCAACTCGGCGAGGAATTGTTGCGAAATGCCGAAGAATTTGTTCAAGTCGCCACCGGTGCGGTCTTGCAACTGCATCTCGATACCGTTGGTGAGCGAGTAACCCGAAATCATCGGCGGTGCGAAGAACATCACCTGCGCGTCTTTGATTTTTTGTCCGGCGATGCCGTAGAGTTGCGGGATGATTTTGAACACCGACTCATCTTTGCTGCGTTCCTCCCAGTTTTTCATCTTCACGACGATTGTACCATAGGTACTACCTTGACCGGCAGCGAAGCTGTAGCCGTTGATAACCGTGCGCGACTTGATGCAGGGGAATTGAGCGAGGATGTCGTCAACCTCTTGAAGCACGGCGCCGGTGCGTTCCATAGAGGAGGCAGGCGGCAATGTTACCATACAGAAGAACACACCCTGGTCTTCATCGGGCACCATCGCGCTCGGAGTGATGCTCATCAACCACACGAGCACTGCAACAGCGCCTGCAACGATGGCAAACGACACCGCTTTGGCTTTAATGAAGAAGTTGGCAATGCCGCGGTATTTGCCGAGCACTGTTTCGTAGGCAGCGTTGAAGGCTGTGTGGAAGCGTTTTACTATATTGTCGTGTTTCTTGCCCTCACCGTGAGGCTTCAGCAAGATGGCGCACAAGGCAGGCGAAAGAGTCAAGGCGTTAAGAGCCGAGAGACCGATAGCCATAGCCATGGTGAGACCAAACTGGCGGTAGAACACACCCGAAGTACCCGGCATGAACGACACGGGGATAAACACGAGCATCATAACCAACGTGATGGAGATGATAGCGCTGCCTATCTCGCTCATGGCGTCGATAGAAGCCTGGCGCGAGGAGTGATACCCCTCATCGAGTTTGGCGTGGACCGCCTCGACCACCACAATCGCGTCATCGACCACAATCGCAATCGCCAGCACGAGAGCCGAGAGGGTGAGGAGGTTGATAGAGAATCCGAAAATCTTCATCAGGAAGAAAGTACCCACCAAAGCCACAGGGATGGCAATCGAAGGGATGATAGTGGAGCGCAAATCCTGGAGGAAGAGATATACAACGATAAACACGAGGAAGAAAGCCTCGAGGAGGGTCTTGACAACCTCGTCGATAGACGCGCTAAGGAACTCGTTGGAGTTCATAGGGATTTCGATCGACAATCCCTCGGGGAGCATCTTGCCGGCATCGTCGAGCTCAGCCATGATGTTGTTGATAACCTCGGTGGCGTTGGAGCCGGGAGACTGGAACATCATCGAAGTAACCGCCTTGTGTCCGTTGAAGGAGTTGCCGAAGGCATACGACAAGCGACCGAGTTCGAGTTCGGCTACATCACGCAGGTAGATGGTCTCGCCTGAGTCGGTGGTGCGGAGCACGATGTCGCCAAATTCCTCGGCTGTAACGAGACGACCGCGGTAGCGGAGCACATACTGGTAGGTTTGGTCGCCCTGCTCGCCGAGAGAACCCGGGGCAGCCTCGATGTTCTGCTCGCTGAGGGCGGCGGTGATGTCGGAGGGCATGAGGCTGTATTTAGCCATCTGGTCGGGCTTTAGCCACACGCGCATAGAATAGTCGGAACCCATCACCATCGCCTCGCCCACACCGGCAACACGCTTGATGTTAGGGATGATGTTGATACTCATGTAGTTCTCCAAGAAGCTCTGGTCGTAGGCGTCGGAGTTGTCCACAAGAGTGGCAAACATAAGCATAGAAGTCTGGCGCTTCTGAGTGATAACGCCCACCCTGGTAACCTCGGCGGGGAGAAGACCGGCGGCTTGCGACACACGGTTCTGCACGTCGATAGCAGCCATATCGGGGTCGTAGCCCTGCTTGAAATACACGGTGATTTCGGCGCGACCCGAGTTGGCGGCTTTTGAGGTCATGTAGGTCATGTTCAACGCACCGTTGATCGACTCCTCAAGAGGCGCGATAACCGAGTTCAACACGGTCTGTGCACTCGCACCGGTGTAGGTGGTGGTTACACTGATTGTCGGCGGTGCGATGTCGGGGAATTGCGATACCGGGAGCGAGACAAGCCCGATTAAACCCAATACCACGATGAATATTGAGATTACCGTCGAGAGCACCGGACGGTTGATAAATCTATCTAATTTCATACCTTAATTTCTTTATATGATTTAGTGAAAATCACAATTGCTTATTTGTCGCTGCCTTTTTCCTCGGCGGGAGCAGCAGCTGCCGCTTCGGGTTGCTTGGCGATAACGTGTGTTCCGGCACGAACCTTCACGCCGACGCCTTCGGTAACCACTTTGTCGCCGACTTTAAGACCTTCGGTAACGATGTAGGTCTTGCCGTCGTTAACCGGAGACACTGTGATAGGGGTGGCTACAGCCACGCTTGAATCGTTCAAGCAATACACAAATTTCTTGTCTTGGATTTCGTAGGTTGCGCCTTGCGGGATGATAACCACGTCTTTGTAGTCGTTGGGAATCAACACGCTGGCTGTGCTACCGCTGCGAAGCATATTGTTGGTGTTTTTGAACATTGCGCGAACGCTCGAAGCGCCTGTCGATGAGTCGATAACGCCCGAGATGGTCTCAACCTTGCCCTTGAGGTCGTAGATTGCGCCGTTGGCGAGGCGCAACGACACTTCGGGGAAGCCTTTGATGCTTGCCGATGCCGAGTTGGCGCCGTTGTTGCTCATGTTGAGGAGCTCTTTCTCGTTGAGCGAGAAATAGGCATACACTTCGCTGATGTCGCACACTGTGGTGAGCGGAGTCATCGACGGACCTGCAAGCGAGCCTTCGCGGTTGGGGATTGAGCCAACCACGCCATCCACCGGCGAGGTTACATTGGCGTATGAGAGGTTCTTCTTGGCGTTGATAAGCGACTGCTCTGCCTGGTTGAGGGCGGCGCGTGCCGACTCAAGCGCGAGCACTGCGGTTTGATACTCGTAGTCGCTGATAATATTCTTTTCGCGGAGTTGTTTCTTGTTCTTTTCTGTGAGTTCGCAAGTGGCAACATTGCTGCGAGCCGACACCACTTGAGCCTCGGCGGTGCGCACTGCGGCTTGCAACTGCACTTGGTCGAGGACAAACAACAATTGCCCTTTTCTCACTGTTTCGCCTTCCGAAACACACACCTTGGTGATAAATCCCGATACTTGCGGACGCACTTGCACATCCACTTTACCCTTGATAACAGCCGGATATTCGCTGAAAAGCGATGTTTCCGACAACGCCACAGTCATGGTCGCGGCTTCAACGCCGCCTCCCATCTGTTGTTGTTGCGAGCCTCCGCAGGAGGTCATTACCATAGCCAACGCTCCTACTACGGGAAGTACGCGGCAAGTCAACTTAATCTTCTTCATGTTTAAACAATCTTTTTTGTTATTTCTATTTTTCGTTATTATTGTCTATTTTCCGGGTGCAAAGTTAATAACATTTCTGCTCTTATACACCTATTTATTGAGTGATAGTTACTTTAAAACAACGGATAATTGTTCAAAATGTCCAATTATCCGAGTCTTTCCTCGATGTAGCTCTTCACTTTGTTCATGAGCCAGCGGGGAGTGGATGTGGCGCCGCAGATGCCGATGCGCTCTTTCCCGGCGAGTACGCCGAGGTCGATTTCCTCGATTTGCGAGATGAGATAGGAGCACTTGTTCACCGCGCGGCACTCCTCGAAGAGGATTTTGCCGTTGCTGCTCTTGGCGCCGCACACAAAGAGGATGACGTCGTGCCCCTCGGCAAATTCCTTGATTTTGGGGATGCGGTTGGCTACCGAGCGGCAGATGGTGTCGTAGTATTTGAACCCCTCGCCACCCTTGCGGCGCGAGATTTCGTCAACCATCTTCTTGAAGCCCTGGAGCGACTTGGTGGTTTGGCTATACAGCGCTATGTCGCGCGAGAAATCCACCTTGTCCAGCCCTTTTTCGTCCTCCACCACAATCGCCTCGCCGTTGGTCTGCCCCACGAGTCCGTTCACCTCGGCGTGTCCGCGCTTGCCGTAGATGATAATCTGCGGGCGGGTGCCGTCGCCGGTGTAGGTGGCGTGGATGCGCTTCTGGAGCTGCAGCACCACCGGGCAGGTGGCGTCGATAATCTCGATGTTGTTTTCCCGCGCAATGCGGTAGGTCTCGGGAGGCTCGCCGTGCGCCCGCAGGAGCACTTTCACATCGTGCAGCCGCCGCAAGTCGTCGTGGGTGATAGTCTCCAGCCCCTTGCTGCAGAGGCGCTCCACCTCGTTGCTGTTGTGCACGATGTCGCCGAGGCAGTAGAGGTGCCCGCTCTTGTCGAGTTCCTCCTCGGCTTTCTTAATCGCGGTTACAACCCCGAAACAGAAGCCGGAACCTTCGTCAATCTCTATAGTTGCCATAAATCGGTATGTTATTCCGCTGCAATGCGGCGGTATTGTTCAAGTAGCCAGGCGTTTTGCTCCTCGCGTGTCATGTGCGAATTGTCGAGCACCAGGGCGTCATCGGCTTGCCGCAGAGGACTGTCCTCGCGGGTCTGGTCGATGTGGTCGCGGGTGCACACGTTGGCATACACCTCGTCGTAGGTAACCTTGTCGTCCCCCTTGCCGCGCAGCTCCTCGAGGCGGCGCTGAGCGCGTGTCTCGGGGGTGGCGGTAACAAACACCTTCATCTCGGCGTCGGGGAACACCACGGTGCAGATGTCTCTGCCGTCCATCACGATGCCTTTGTCCTCGCCCATCGCTTGCTGTTGCTTCACGAGGGCGCGGCGCACCGCCGGGATGGCAGCCACAAGGCTCACCTTGCCGCTCACCTCCATGCCGCGGATTTCGCGCTCCACGTTGCGCCCGTTGAGGCACACCTCGCTGGCTCCGCTGTCGGGGTTCACGGTGAAGTTAATCTTGATATCGGGCAGCGCCGCGGTGAGGCGTTCCACATCTACAACATCTCCCGATATCATATTGTTCTCGATGCAATAGAGAGTTACGGCGCGGTACATCGCACCACTATCCACGTATGCGTATCCAATCGCCTTGGCAAGGACTTTTGCCATCGAACTTTTACCCGACGACGAGAAGCCGTCGATAGCTATAGTAATTTTCTTCATTATCGCGTATAAATAATGTGCAAAGTTACGCCAATCTCGGGAATATACTATAACAATTCACGATTTTTACATAATTTTTGTGTTTTTGGGCGTGGTGGCGCTGCGTGAGCAGCGCTTGGGGGATAGGGCCAATAGGGTGCGCTGCGCCGGATTGGCGGCTGCGAGCCGCCGTTGCGCTGCGTAAGCAGCGCGGGGGGAGGATAGGGCCAATAGGTTGCGCTGCGTTGGCAGCGGGGGGATAGGACCAATAGGGCCAATAGGCATTGCGCTGCTTAGGCAGCGCAATGGTGGTGGCGCCGCTACGGGATGAGGTGGAGGCGGTGGCGGGCTCGGGTGATGGCGGTGTAGAGCCAGCGGTGGAAGTCGAGGAGGGTGTATGCCTCTGCCGGGATGGCTGCCATATCCACAAACACGTTTTTCCACTGGCCGCCCTGCGCTTTGTGGCAGGTGATGGCGTAGGCGTATTTCACCTGCAGCGCGTTGAAATAGGGGTGCGCCTTCAGCGCCTTGTAGCGCTGCGCCTTCGTGCCCTCGATGGTTGCCATCACACGCTCGAAAAACTGCTGCTGCGTGTCGCGCGGGAGCGCCGGAGAGTCGCTCAGGAGTGCGTCGAGCACGATTTTGCAGTCGATTTCGATGTTATGGTCGGGAAATTCGAGCGTTACGTTGGCAAAACGGAGTCCGAAGCGCGATTCGGTGCCGTGGACGCGCTGCACCATCGCCATGTCGCCGTTGGCGATAAAATCGAGTTCGTCGTAGTTTTCGCTCCAAAAATAGTTGTTTTTCGCCACAAGGAGGCGGTCGCCGGGCACGAGTTCCTCCTCGCGGTAGAGGATGCGGTTGCGGATACCGAGGTTGTAGATGGTGGCGCGCTTGTTGCTGCGGGTGATCACGATGGTTTGGGCGATGCCGTCGCGGTCGTAGCAGTCGCTGAGTGTCTCAATCATGAATTCGCCCGAGAGCGTGGTGAAATCGGGGGTCGAGGTGTCGAGATGCGGCGGCTCGAGCGGCTGGCGGAGCATCCCCTCGCGCAGCGTGGTGGCGTTGCGGAGGATTCCCGACTCCTCGGCTTGGCGCGCCGGGGTGGTGAGGGTGAAATCCTCCACCTGCAGCCCGTAGGAGCGGAGTTGGTCGAGGCTCAGCGCCGGCGACTCGTCGAAGCCCACCGGCGGCAGCTGTGCGTTGTCGCCCAAGAGGATGAGTAGGCAGCCGGGGGAGGAATACACATAATGTATAAGGTCGTCGAGGAGGCGCCCGGTGCCGAAAATCGCCCCCTCAGCCGACGCGTTGGGCATCATCGACGCCTCATCGACGATGAAAATGGTGTCGGTGTGCTTGTTTTCGGCGATGCCGAAGCCGCCCTGGTCGGGGGCGTAGGAGCGTTTGCGGTAGATTTTGCGGTGGATGGTGAAGGCGGGGTGTCCGGAGTATTCGGTGAACACCTTGGCGGCGCGACCGGTGGGCGCGAGGAGCACCGATTTGCGTCCGAGAGAGTCGAGCGTGCGCACCAAAGCGCCTGTGAGCGAGGTTTTTCCGGTACCGGCGTAGCCGTTGAGGAGGAAGAGCGAGTCGGGGCGGTGCTCGCCGACAAAGTAGGCAAGCCGGGCAATGAGTTGGGTTTGCTCGGGGTTGGGGGCATAGGGGAGATGTGCGAGTATGCCCTCGGCGATATCTTGATAGCGGTAATCCATGGTGCAAAGATAGTAAAAAAATGCGCTTTGGCGCATTTTTTAGGTTAGAGGTTAGGGGTTAGAGGTTAGTGGAGAGTGGAGAGCGGAGAGCGGAGAGGCGTGCGATGCTCCGCATCGCATGGCGGACGCTGCGCTGCGCCGGATTGGCGGCTTCGAGCCGCCGTGGCGCTGCGTGAGCAGCACTTGGGAGCATGGGTGTGCTGCGCCGGAGTGGCGGCTGCGAGCCGCCGTTGCGCTGCGTAAGCAGCGCGGGGAGCGGCGGTGGTGGCGCTGCGTAAGCAGCGCGTGGGTAACATGGGTGGCTCCGTCTGACTCGTCTGACTTGTCTGACATGTCTGACACGTCTGACGGAGCATGGCGGCGGCGCTGCGCTGCGTTAGCGGTGCGGGGGAGCGCTTGTCGCTGCTGACGCAGCACTTGGGAGCGGGGTGGGAGCACCCCGAAGTGGGTGCAACTGTCCATAACCCGGCACTTACGCAGTTGTGCCGGGATCGTGAGTCTCTCTCCTGAGTGCGTGCCGAAGGTACGCTCCTGTAGCGCAGGGGTTGCAAGAAGCGAGGGGCGTACCTTTGGCACGCATTTTCTATTCTATTGCTGATCCCGGCACAACTGCGTAAGTGCCGGGTTATGGGCAGGGTAGTCGCTTTGCGACTTTCCAGCGCTGCTTATGCAGCGCGTGTGGCAAGGCGTGCGATGCCTTGCATCGCATGGCGGACGCTGCGCTGCGCCGGAGTGGCTGCTTCGAGCCGCCGTTGCGCTGCCTAAGCAGCGCGCGAGGGCGATGGGAAGCGCTGCGTTAGCGGCGCTTGGCGGCTGGAGCCGCCTTGCCCATTGGGCCTATTCGCCCTATTCGCCCTATTGAATGAGAAATTGTGTTAAAAATGGGTTAAATCTGCGATTTTGGCGCAAAATGCGCGTGAGCCGGTGTTGTGGGTTGTAATTTTGCGCGGTGAAAGGCATCTCAATTTTTTTGAGAAAAAAATTGGAAAATAGTAACGAAATCGTTACCTTTGTGCCGTAATTCAAAGGCACATTGACATTATGAAAATTTCAGAACTGATTAAGATTGTCTCCAAGGTCGGATGTCGGTTCCTGAGAAGCGGAGGTCGCCACGACATTTGGGTCAATCCCCAAGGGGAGAAGTTCTCGATGCCGAGGCACCAAAGCGAAGAAGTGCCGAAAGGTCTTGAAAAGGCTGCAAAGAAATGGGCGGGGGTTGATTAACCCCTCTCAATTTCTTTGAGTAATCAATAATGAGGTTGGAATAATGTGTGCCTTTGGTTTTTAACTATTAATGGAGAAAAATATGATAATTAGAGCATTGGTTGAAAGGAATGACAAAAATTTCTACGCAATCACCACCGAAGAAGCGGTTGCGGGGAATTATTTTGCCGGCTACGGCTACTCTGTGCAGGAGGCGAAAGCCGACTACATGGAGAGCATGCGCGAGATGCTTGAGATGTCGAAGGATGAGGGGAAAGATGTGCCTAATATAGAGGATATTAAGGTGGATTTTCGCTATGATATTCCCTCTTTTTTCAATTTTTTTGATTGGATAAACATATCGGCATTTGCCAAGCAAGCCGGGATTAATGAGTCGAAAATGAGGGCTTATAAATCGGGTCTTGCCACGGCAAGCGAGAAGACAGTGTCGAAAATCCTGCGCACCGTCAAGGCTATGGGCGCGGAATTGACTTCCGCAAGGCTGTAGCGGCGCGCGGGGGAGATGAGGGTGATAGGGCCTATTGGGGCCAATGGGCTGCGACAGGTGGTGGCTGCGCTGCGTCAGCAGCGCGTGGGAGCGGGGTGGGAGCACCCCGAAGTGGGTGCAACTGTCCATAACCCGGCACTTACGCAGTTGTGCCGGGATCGTGAGTCTCTCTCCTGAGTGCGTGCCGAAGGTACGCTCCTGTAGCGCAGGGGTTGCAAGAAGCGAGGGGCGTACCTTTGGCACGCATTTTCTATTCTATTGCTGATCCCGGCACAACTGCGTAAGTGCCGGGTTATGGGCAGGGTAGTCGCTTTGCGACTTTCCAGCGCTGCTTATGCAGCGCGTGTGGCGAGGCGTGCGATGCTCCGCATCGCATGGCGGACGCTGCGCTGCGCCGGATTGGCGGCTTCGAGCCGCCTTGCCTATTGGGTCTATTGGGCTTATTGGGCCTATCGCTGCACCCTGCCCCCTGTACCCTCCACCCTGCCCCCTGTACCCTCCACCCTGCCCCCTGCCCCCTCCACCCTCCACCCTGCACCCTGCCCCTGCCCCCTACACCCTGCCCCCTGCCTCCTGCACCCTGCCTCCTGCACCCTCCACCCTCCACCCTGCCCCCTGCCCCCTGCCCCCTACACCCTGCCCCCTCCACCCTGCACCCTCCACCCTCCACCCTGCACCCTCTCCGCTCTCCGCCCTCCGCTCTCCGCTGCGAGGCGGCTTCTGCCGCCCGCTCCGCCCCGCGGCGGAAAAATTTTTTTCATTTTGTTACAACAGATTAGGGAATTATTATTATCTTTGCAAGCGAAATGTGAATACATACGTTAAAACATCGAGAAAATCATGATTAAGCGCTTACTTATATCGCTCGTTTTGCCCCTTGCGGCTGTTTTTTGCCTCGGCGCGGCTTCTCCCGAGAAGATGCACCAGGTTGCCGGGGTGGCGTTTTACAATCTCGAAAACCTTTTCGATACCATAAATAATAACGGAAATTATGACAAGGAGTTTTCGCCCGACGGCGCCCGCCAATGGAACGGCGAGAAATACCGCTCGAAACTCCACAATATGGCATACGCTATCAGCCAGATGCGCAGCCGCATCACCCCTATGGGTCCGGCTATCATCGGTGTTAGCGAGATTGAAAATCGCTCGGTGCTCGACGACCTCGTGGCGCAACCCGAAGTCGCCGACATGCACCTCCAGGTTGTGCATCACGATTCGCCCGACCGCCGCGGCGTGGATGTGGGGCTGCTCTACAATCCCCGCCTGTTCCGCGTGCTCTCGGTGAGCAACACCACCCTCACCATCCCCTCCAACCCCAATTTCCGCACCCGCGACCAGATGTGCGTAACCGGGTTGCTCCTGGGCGAGAAGGTGAGCGTGATTGTGAACCACTGGCCCTCGCGCCTTGGCGGACAGGAGCAGTCGAGCTATCTGCGCGAGGCTGCCGCCGCCCTCTGCAAGCATATCGCCGACTCGGTGCTCGCCCTCGACCCCAACCAGGGGATTATTATCATGGGCGACATGAACGACGACCCGCAGGACCGCTCGATGGCTGTAGCCCTCGGCGCCCGCAAGAAAAAGGAGGATGTGAAGCCGGGTGAATACTACAACCCGTGGTGGGCGATGCTCGACAAGGGCATCGGCACACTTGCCTACAAGGGGCAATGGAACTTGTTTGACCAGATTGTGCTGTCGCACTATTTCCTTGGCGACGACCGCTCGCGATGGAGCTTCTTCAAGGCTGAGGTGCTCAACCGCGAGTTCCTCAAGACCAAGGAGGGGGACCGCGCGGGCTATCCGCTGCGCACCTTTGCCGGCGGAGCGTTTCTCAACGGCTACAGCGACCACTTCCCCACACAAGTGTTCCTGGTACGCACACCGCAGCAGAAGTAGGCTTGGACACGGCACAAAAAACAATCAGAGTTAAGAGACGCCAATTGGAGCCACACCAATTCAAGACCGCCGGGGGCGGCAATCCCCCAACCATTAACTGAATACAAATTTTTTATTAACACTTTAAATTTTATATTTTTATGAAACATTTATTTACTCTTAAGAGCCTAATGCTCACGCTCGTGATGCTCTTCGGGCTAAATGCATGGGGTGAAACAGAAACATTCAATTTTGTTAATTGGGGTTTCGACGGTGGATCAACTGGTTGGAGCAGTAGTTATGCTAAACATGAAGTTAATGGTAGTGCATACAAAGTTACTTTTTCTGGTGCATCTAAGCAATCCCAAACTATTACTGATAGACCAGTAAATAAAAATAGCGACATTGATGTAAGTCCATTATCAAGTGATGTGACGATTACCGGTATAGGACTTGTTCTTACTCGATGGAATTCAAAAGGTCAAACAGTGACTCTAAATGTTTCAAGTGATGGAACCAGTTTTACTGCAACATCAACTACATCATCTGAATTTTCTCTTTCTGCTTCAGAATTGACTGATACTAAGGCGGTAAAATTCACTTTTTCTTCAAGCAATCAAGTAGGTGTAGCATCAATTACTGTTACTTATGAAGCTGCTACAGTTGCAGTTAAAGCCCCTGTAATCACAGAGACTTCTACTCCTGACTTTGGTAGCAGTTATTATACAACTTCTACTGCAACAGCAACTATTACTCGCGCAACAGAAGGTGCAGCAATTAAATATGCTATCACTGATGGTGCAGAGCCTACTACTTGGAGCGATTACAACGCTGAGGTTCCTATTACTTCTGAGGCAGCAGGCACTAAAACTCTTTGGGCAAAAGCCGTTAAGGATGCCGATGAGAGCGCAGTTGTAAAACAAGAGTTCTCATTTGTAGCAAGTATCGCTAACACAAAAGAAACTGCACTCACAACAGCACAGGCAATTGCTTTGATTGACGCAACAAGCGCAGAACAACTCGCTGCAGAGAAAGTATATGTAAAAGGTGTAATTAGCAAAATTGACAGCTACAACAGCACTTATAAATCAATCACATATTGGCTTGATAACAATGCTTTCGAGGTTTACTCAGGCAAGGGCATAGATGGTGCAGATTTTGCAGCCAAAACTGACATTGAAGTTAAAGCAAATGTTGTTGTTTATGGTAACATCAAGAAATATAACTCAACTTATGAGTTTGATATGAACAACTACCTTGTAGAATATACTGTACCGGTTGTAACTTTGGAAAGTTTGGAAATTTCAGGTACTCCGAGCAAAACTTCGTATGTAGATGGTTCTACATTCGATCCTGCAGGACTTTCAGTAATAGGAACATATAGCGATGCTTCTACAGCAGATGTTACAAGTTCTGTAGCATGGACATTTGTGCCTGCAACTCTAACACTTGGAACAACTCAAGTTGTTGCCACTGCAACATACGAAGAAAAGTCAGTGAGCAAAACAATAGATGTAACTGTATTTGAAACAATCCAATTTGAGCAAGTAACAAGCGAGAGCCAAATTGTTCCCGGTCGCAAATATGTAATTGCTTGCACAAATGCAGCGAAAATGGCTGTGATGAATGTAATTGAATCAGGTGATGATTTTTTCAGTGCAGTAAATTCAAATGTGTCTTATGAAGATAATAAATTGAATTTTGCAAATGGCGATGCTGTATATGTAACATTTGAAAAAGCTGCTGCCAGCTTTGCAAATGGTCATGCAAATGATAAAGCAACCACAATTTGGAATGTGAAGATTGGTGATGAATATATCACACAAACAGCGGTGAAGAAAATGGCAATGTCTGCGACCGCTCCTACCAATGTGTCTTTGAGTATTGATGCTGAGGGTTATTTAGATTTGAAATTTGGTGCAAATTACTTCTGCTATAACTCATCTTCGCCACGATTCACTACTTATGCATCTACTCAAACCAAGATTAAATTGTTCCGCGAGCCTGAGGCTATGGCAAGCGTAATGAGTGCAGCTGCCGAAACAGCCGTAGAACTTCCTGTTTCTGTTGTAGGTCGCAAAGTATTTGGCAACTACCTCCTTGCTTCGACAGTAAACAATGGTGGTGCACAATTGGAATCGCCCTCTTTGGAAGAAGCAAAACATTTCTGGAGCAACGATCCCGAAAAGTTCAACCAAGAAAGCTGGATTGCTATCGCAGGTCTTGATGAAAGCTATGTAGGAAAAGAATTTGAGGTTGGTCAAACTTTGACAGCCGCAGGTGCAGACGCTACATACGGCTTCCCAACCTATACAGTAGCTACTCCAAGCACATCTGACTATGCAGGTGCTCTTGAAATTAACGACTTCTCTGCATCTAACTTCAACATCGGTGGCACAGACGAATCCGTAGCAAATGTATGGCTCGTAGCACCACAACTTGGTGAATATTGCCAAATCCACGGTTATGTAGATGCTTCTCTTGCAGATGCATCAACTGCATTGGTTCAAGCAAATGAAACAAGCAATGTAACAGCTACAGTATATCTTAATGGTCTTTCAAAATTCACAACTTCCGGCTGGTATAACATCGAAGGTGTTGTAGCAAAAGACAGTGAAGGTCTTGCAATCTATGCAACCGCAGTAGATACAGCGACAGGTGTTGAGGGTGTAGAGGCAAGCAGCGTTAAGGTGTATGGTGCAGAGGGCGTAATCAACGTGGTAAGCGAAGAGGTAGCTCCGATAGCCGTATATAGCGCCAACGGTGCGATTGTGTCGAGCGTAGAGGCATCGAGCGCAAGCATCGCAGTAGCCCCCGGCTTCTACATCGTGAAAGCAGGCAACAGCGTACAGAAAGTAACAGTGAAATAATCCCATCGGGGTAATCCCATCGGGGAAACGCAATAGGCAGCCTCGCACCGCTGGTGCGGGGCTGCCGTGCGTTTCCCCGGCGGGATTATAGCGGAGAGCGGAGGGCGGAGGGCGGAGAGGGTGTGCGCTGCGCGGGCAGCGCGTGTGGGTGTTGCGCTGCGTAAGCAGCGCGTGGGGCTAATAGGGCCAATGGGGCCAATAGGCTGCGACAGGCGGCGGTGGTGTGCGCTGCTTAGGCAGCGCGGTGGGGCGAATAGGGCGAATAGGGCCAATGGGGCCAATAGGCTGCGACAGGCTGTGGTGGGGTTGCGCTGCGCGGGCAGCGCGGGGGGCGAGGTGGTGTGCGCTGCTTACGCAGCGCGGGGGCGAGAGGCGAGGTAATTCGCTACCCCGCGAGGGGTTGCAGCTGTGCGTAGCCCCG
>JBJEKB010000154.1:0-3142 GCA_051878395.1 Muribaculaceae bacterium | reverse complement strand
CCTATACGGTTGTCCTTCTTGATGAAATTGAGAAGGCTCACACCGATGTGTTCAATATGCTTCTCCAGGTTATGGACGAAGGTCATCTCACCGACAGTAATGGTCGCCGTGTCGATTTCAAGAACACCATTCTTATCATGACTTCCAATGTAGGAACTCGTGAATTAAAAGATTTTGGTAAGGGTGTTGGTTTCAATACATCAATTCGCGATGAGAAATATGCACATAGCGTGATTAACAAGGCGTTGAACAAGACTTTCTCACCCGAGTTCCTTAATCGTATCGATGAAGTTGTTATGTTCGACTCTTTGAATAAAGAGGCTATGCATGAAATCATCGATGTGGAACTGAATAAATTCGGGAAGCGCATTGCCGATTTGGGCTTCACACTCGAAGTGTCTGATGCTGCCAAAGACTTTATTGTTTCGCATGGATTTGATGAGCAATATGGTGCGCGTCCATTGCGTCGCTCGATACAGCAGTGTCTTGAAGACCCGCTTGCAGAAACTCTCCTGCGCGAGCAGCCTGGCGATAAGAAAATAATAAGTGTCGATTTTGAGGTAAATAATGACAAATTATCTATTTCCTTGAGCTGACATTTCGATAAATAGTGAAAAAATGTCATACCCGTCGGTGTGGCATTTTTTTTGTAATATAATTATTTGAATTTCGAATATAATTAAATCTATACAATATGGCAAAAGGTAATATTGGGGTAACTACTGAGAATATTTTCCCCGTTATCAAAAAATTTTTGTACAGCGACCACGAGATTTTTCTTCGTGAACTTGTTTCTAACGCTATCGATGCTTCGCAGAAGTTAAAAACATTGTCGTCTTGTGGCGAGTTTAATGGCGATGTATCCAACCTCGCCGTTCGTGTAACTGTCGATAAAGAGAATGGCACTCTCACAGTGAGTGACAATGGTATCGGTATGACTGCCGAGGATATCGACAAATACATCAACCAAATTGCTTTCTCCGGTGCCGAAGAATTCCTTAAGAAATACAAGGATGTGGCAAATTCTATTATCGGACATTTCGGTTTGGGATTCTATTCAGCTTTCATGGTGTCAAAGAAGGTGGAAATCCGCACTCTTTCCTATAAAGAAGGTGCAAAAGCAATGTCTTGGGTGTGCGATGGCTCGCCAAGCTATGAAATGAACGAAATCGAGAAGGAAACTCGAGGCACAGATATTATTCTTACTATCGACGACGACAGCAAAGAATTCCTCGACAAGTCGAGAATCGACACTATGCTGAAAAAATATTGTCGCTTCCTCCCTATTCCTATCATCTTGGGTAAGGAACAAGAATGGAAAGACGGCAAGTATGTCGATACCGATAAAGATAATGTAATCAACTCTACCGAGCCTCTCTGGGCTAAGAAACCATCGGAATTAAAAGACGAGGACTATCTCAAATTCTACCACGAGATTATGCCCGGACAGGACGACCCGTTGTTCTGGATTCACCTCAATGTAGATTATCCTTTCACTTTGACCGGTATTCTCTACTTCCCGAAAATCAAATCCAATTTCGACATCAGCCGCAAGCGCATCTCGCTCTACTGCAATCAGGTGTATGTAACCGATGAAGTCGATGGTGTAGTGCCGGAATTCCTCACATTGTTGCAAGGCGTTATCGATTCTCCCGATATTCCGCTCAATGTTTCCCGTTCATATCTTCAAAGCGATAGCAATGTGAAGAAGATTTCTTCTCACATCACCAAGAAGGTGGCTTCTCGCCTTGAAGAGATTGCGAAAAACAAACCTCAAGAGTTTGAGGAAAAGTGGAACGATGTGAAAGTTTTCATCGAATATGGTATGCTCACCGATGAAAAATTCTGTGAGTCGGCGATGAAATTTGCTCTTCTCGAAAATACCGATGGCAAATTCTTCAAGATTGAAGATTATAAGACATTGATAAAAGATAATCAAACCGACAAGGATGGCAATTTGGTATTCTTGTATGCTCCCAATAAAGAGGAACAATACACCTATATCAATGCCGCCAAGGAGCGCGGTTATGATGTCCTTCTTATGAACGGGCAACTCGATTCTCACTTCATCGGAATGCTTGAGTCGAAACTCGAGAAATCGCGTTTCGTGAGAGTTGATAGCGATGTTATCGACAATCTCATCCCGAAAGAGGATGTCAAGGATGCCGAAATCACTCCGTTGCAGCGTGAAATGCTCACAACCATTTTCCGCTCACAAGTGCCCGAAGTTGAGAATAGCGAATTTATGGTATCGTTCCAGGCTATGGCAGAAAATGGGAAACCGGTGGTGCTCACCCAGAGCGAGTATATGCGTCGTATGAAAGAGATGGCGCAGATGCAACCCGGCATGGCTGGCATTTACGGAAATCTTCCTAATAGCTATAACCTCACTCTCAACACCAACCACCCTGTCATCAAGCGTGTTCTCACAACATCCGAGAGCGAAATCGGTGCTAAAGTAGAGGAAATCGACAACCGACTCAAGGCTGTTAATGCTCAAATCTCGGCTCTCAACTCTATGAAAGAAAAAGACAAGGAATTGAGCGAAGAAAACAAGGCAAAACTGTCGTCGCTCGAAGATGATGCCGCCAAGATTCGCAAAGAGGAATCGGACTGCCTCACAGAATATGCTTCCAAGCAAGATGTGGTTAAGCAGCTTGTTGACATCGCATTGCTCGGTTATGGATTGCTCAAAGGTGAAGCACTTGATGCGTTCTTGAGCCGTTCAATAGACTTGTTGAAATAATCGATTTTTGTTTCATAAAAGAAACTCCTGTCGGTTTTGACACATCCGACAGGAGTTTTTTTAGCGATTTACCGCACCGATAAGCTCTCTGATGTCGCTTATGTGGTGCCGCTGCATATAATCTTTGATGTAATCAATTATCTCTATCGTAACTCGTGGATTGATGAAATTTGCGGTTCCCACCTCTATCGCAGTTGCTCCTGCCAATATGAACTCGAGTGCATCTTCGCCGTTCATTATTCCTCCGAGACCGATTACCGGAATCTTAACTGCGCGTGCCACTTGCCACACCATCCTCACTGCTATCGGTTTGATACAAGGTCCCGACAATCCGCCGGTGATGGTTGAAAGTTTGGGGCATCGCTTTTCAACATTTATGGCCATCCCGAAGAATGT
>JBJEKB010000153.1:0-3160 GCA_051878395.1 Muribaculaceae bacterium | reverse complement strand
CATTACGTTTTTTATCTCGACTGGCTTATAATTCGGGATTTTTATATAAATTTGCACAACACTAATTTTTATAGAAATGAAACATTTAGCATTTATCCTTATCGTAGCCGTTTCTTGCATGATTGCAAGTTGTGGCAACTCGGCTAAATCGGAGAAAGCCGACGCTAACGAAGCTGTTCAATTAACCAAAGAAGAGGCTCAAGCCAAGATTTCGGATGCCACATCGAGCAAACTCACGGTAATCGACTTCAATGCCACTTGGTGCGGTCCTTGCAGGGCTTTTGCTCCTATTTTCGAAGAAGCACAAGAGGCTTTTGCCGACAGTTTTGAATTTAAGAGCATCGACATAGACGAAAATGAGGAATTAGCTCAAAAATACAATGTCGAGGCTATCCCATGTATCGTTGTTCTCGATGCCGCCGGCAACGAGATTGCAAGAAATGTGGGCTTTATGGAGAAAGAAGAATTTACCACTTTCCTCAACGAGGCTAAAAACAAGAAATAATCTTCTCACTTATCTCACTTCCGGTTGTCTGCATGGCAACCGGTATTTTTAAATCTCTGAATCTTATGAAAACGATTAAGATAGGCTTGTTGCCGCGCATTTTCATTGCCATTCTACTTGGAATACTTTTAGGCGGAATTGTGCCCGATTGGTTCCTAAGTGTATTCGCCACCGTGAGCGGACTTTTCAGCGAGTTTCTCGGGTTCATTGTGCCTCTGCTAATCCTGTCGCTCGTTACCGTGGCAATAGTGGAAGTGGGGCACGGCGCCGGCAAGATGCTCCTTGCCACCGTGCTGATTGCATTTGCTTCGACAGTGATAGCCGGAGTGCTATCCTATAGCGTCGGCAGCATCTCATTTCCCGGAATGATTACCCCGGGAGCCGACCTCGACACATCTGCCGCCGCATCAGCCGCCAAGCCGTTTTTCCAACTCGACATCGCGCCGTTGATGGGTGTTACCTCTGCCCTAACATTCGCTTTCATCATGGGACTTGGCATTGTCGCCGTTGACAACTCCACATTGCGCAACTTTTTCGCCGGAATGCGCAACATCATCATGCTTGTGATTTCAAAGGTCATCATCCCGCTGCTTCCCATCTACATTTTCGGCATTTTCCTCGACATTACGCAGGCAGGGCAAGTAACCCGCGTGTTGTCGGTGTTCTTCAAGATTATAATCGTAATATTTATTCTCCACATTTTCTGGCTGTTGTTCCAATATTGCGTTGCAGGCGCAATCGTGAAGCGCAATCCCATCAAGTTGCTCTACACCATGCTCCCTGCCTATATGACGGCACTCGGCACACAGTCGAGCGCAGCGACAATACCGGTTACGCTCAAGCAGACTGTCGATAATGGAGTGTCGCGCAGTGTAGCCGATTTTGTTGTTCCGCTGTGCGCCACAATCCACCTCTCGGGCAGTATGCTCAAGATTGTGGCTTGTGCTTTGGCATTGATGATGATGCAAGGCATCCCCATTGAGACTTCCACTATTATCCATTTCATCTTTATGCTCACAATCACTGTGATAGCCGCTCCGGGAGTGCCGGGTGGTGTGATTATGGCGTCGCTCGGTGTGCTCTCCTCAATTCTCGGCTTCGGAGAGACCGACCTTGCGCTCATGATTGCTCTCTACATCGCAATGGATAGTTTTGGCACTGCGTGCAATGTAACAGGCGATGGCGCTATCGCCCTCGTTATCGACCGCTATTTCGGCGAAAAAGTGAAATAGAAGCCGATTATTCGTCTCTGCTGAATCGCAACGTGCTCTTGAGCGCAGGAAAATTGATTTCGAGTATCGCATTCATAAGCAGATTGGCATTGTTGTCGTCGTTGAGAATATTTTTCTCGGTGTCGCGCCATGTCAATCTGTAATTATTTAGAAATCCGGATGGTTCAAGAACGCCCTTAATCAGCCCGGGGCGCCACTTTGAGCCGTTTATTCTTGCGCCCGAGATGTAAATGATATCATATCCTCCGGTGGAGTTCTTCACCACTGCGAAGCGATATTCGCCACCACTCTGCACGCCTGTCCCCGGGGTGCGTCGGTCGAGATATTTCCAAAAGCCCTCCACCGGGTCGCAGTCTCGCTTGAAATACTCTCGTAGTGAGGATTCCGTCCACGATGTGGAGAAGCCATTGTCGGGGTCGCTTGCCACATCTACATACACACTTTTAACCGCCACTTTTGCGCCGCTGCCTGCCAGCACTCCGCACACTCCGCGCGACTCACTTTCAACCCTGTCAAGCACCGGCACAAGCACATATTTCCCGATTTTCACGGTGAGGGCACCATCGTCAATGCCCACTTTCACGCTATTAAACCCGGTGGTAACATCTACCCTCTTTTCCAAGAGAATTTTGTTTACGACCTCGATTTTGCCGCCGATGCAATGCTCTAACGACACTTCGACCTCTCTTTTTCCGGCGATATCGTCATAGTTGCCACCCCCGACACTTCGCAGCACCACTGCATCATAGTTTGCGCTGTCGGTGTAGTTCCACACAACGCCCCACTCGGGATTTACTACCGAGTGCCGCGCCCCTCGGCCATCGGTATAATGATATGTGCTATTCTCCTTGTTGTTGAGATTGGCAAAACGCACTTCAAACTCGCCGCCGATGCTCCACTGCACAGTGTCGAGCGAAAATGCCCTTTCCCCCGATGTGTTCTCCACTATCAGGCAATCACCATCGGCACATCCCGCAAAAGGGGCAAAACTGTGATAGGCATCGTAATGGATGCCGCCAATGGCATATTCGGTAGCAATTACGGCTATTATGGTTATCAACAACTTGAGCAGTTTCATATCTAAAATAATTTGCCGTAAATTTAGCGATTTTTTCCCTTCCAATTGCTAAATTTGCACACAAAACATTTTGAAAACATATTATGACATGTCTCAAGATTAAAAATATGGTGTGTCCGCGTTGCATCACGGCAGTTGAATCCATTCTACACCGATTCAATCTCTCGGTTGTGTCGGTATCTTTAGGTGAAGCGACTGTGGCAGAAGATATCGACGGCAACATCAGAACCGCTTTGGGGGCGGAACTTGAGGCTATTGGATTTGAGCTCCTCGACAGCCCTCGTTCCATAATTGTAGAAAATATCAAGACTGCGGTCATAGAATGGGTGAGAATCACCGATTCAC
>JBJEKB010000152.1:0-14145 GCA_051878395.1 Muribaculaceae bacterium | reverse complement strand
ACTAAGCATATATCAGAATCTCCCTTAATCTATAACTTTGAGAGCCTATGGAGTGGATTATCCGATAAGTATCAACAAGAATTGCCTCCATTGGCATATAGCGCCATACCTTTTGCTTCAGAAATAGAGGAAGTTATGAAAGATGTGTTTGAACGTATCAATGCGATTGAAGAATAGGACTTACACATCATATCAATCGCCCACTTGATTATTTCAAGCACACTCTTTTTGTGGCTTTCGTAATCACCTCGGTAAGGTATTGGGTATCCTTTGTATATCTCGAGAATGAGAGGAGAAATCACCACCCCCAAATAATCTCCGCTGCGAAATGCACGGAAGACCTGCCCGAACACCCGGGCAGCGCCCCGCCGCGCCGATATCTTGCACAAAATTACACGCTCAAACAACAGATTTCTCGCAAATAAAACCAAAACTGTCGATTTCACTCTCTTTTAACACACCTCTATTACTATCTTTGCAACCGAATGCCACACTGCCCAATGGGTCGCCATAAAATGTGTGTAAAAATGCGTTGTGAACTGTTATGTACCCAAAAATGCCACCCGCTGTTCCGCGCAATGGAGGGGATGGGGTGGGGACAAAAAAAAGAGGTGCATCTCAGTGAGATACATCTCTTGATTTCTTTGCTTGGAGTTGAATTATTTAACTTCTTCAGCAGGAGCTTCAACAGCAGCAGAGTCAGTAGCAGCTGAATCAGTAGCAGCAGAATCAACAACTGTCTCAACTACAGCGGGTTCTTCAACTACAGTGTCAGTAGCTTCTGTTTTTGCGCTACCACCGCAAGAAACCAATGATACACTGAATACAACAGCAAGTAATAAAACTAACTTTTTCATTTTCTTTTAATTTTTAATAAAACAATATTTTTATGCTTCAAATACGGTGCAAAGGTACAACAAAAATTTTATGTGCAAACAATTTTTTCGATTTTTTTTACTGCAAAAGCCAAAAAAAGTGATTTTTGCCATAAAAAAGCCTAAAATCGGGCATTTCGTGCACCTTGCCGTTTAAACCTTTATCAATTTGTATAGAGATATCGCTTGATACTCTTCTTTGGAGTCTTCTCAAATTCGTTGGCGATAAGTTGGATTTTTGAGATTTGCTCGTAGGGAGCCACGATTTTGTTGAGTTCTTTGCGCACTTTCTCCATCTCATCGGGAAGTTGCTCGCTTGTGAAGCCGAGGCGGTCCATCATTTCGAAGTCGGGATAGACGATGGCTACAAGTTTTGAGTCGCGTTCCACCACGAGGCTCTCCATCACGAGGGTCATGTTGTTGAGTTTTGCCTCGATTTCCTCGGGATAGATGTTTTGACCGTTTGACGAGAGTATCATTGTCTTGTACCTACCGCGGATGGATATTGTGCCATCGCGAGATATAGTGCCCATGTCGCCGGTGTGCAGCCAGCCCTCTTCGTCGAGCACCGCAGCGGTGGCTTCGGGGTTCTTGTAATAGCCTTGCATCACATGCTCGCCTTTAACGCATATCTCGCCGGGGATGTTCTCGGGGTCGTCGGAGGTGATTTTAGCTTCCATAAAGCCGGAAAGCACTCTACCGGCTGAGTAGGGAACGAAGTCGGTCCAGTAGGTGTAACTGATAAGCGGAGCACATTCGGTCATACCGTATCCCACTGTGAAGGGGAACTCAATGCGGCGCAGGAAGTCTTCCACTTCTTTGTTGAATGGTGCGCCACCGATGATGATTTGCGAGAAGTTGCCACCGAATGCCTCGATGAGTTTCTTGCGAATCTGCGCGTAGATTTTGTTGTCGAGGAATGGCACCATGAGCGCCCAGCGAATCATGTTCTTTGAGAGCATCGGTTGAATCATCTTGCGATAGATTTTCTCGAGAACGAGGGGCACGCAGATAACGAGGTCGGGCTTCACTTTCGACATTGCGTCAACAATGATTTTGGGCGATGGGATTTTGCCCAATAGGGTGATGTGGGAGCCTGTGGCGAGCGGTGTGAGCATATCAAAGGCGCAACCATAGGCGTGAGCGAGTGGCAGGAACGACAGGCATCGGCTGCCGGGGAAGTGCAGCTTGGAGCGCATACCAAACACGGTGTTGCCGGTGAGGTTGTTATACGAGAGCATTACCCCCTTGCTGAATCCGGTTGTGCCCGAAGTGTAGTTGATAACTGCGAGCGAGGCGTTGTCGGGTCGCTCATATTTGATATCGTCGGCGGTGAAGCCGTTGGGGTATTCCTTCTCAAATTCGGCAGGGATTTGCTCGAGGAGCGCACCGAGGGTTTCCTGCTCTTGCTGGGCAAGGAGTGCTCGGTTGTCGCAAGAAATCACGGCACGAACCGACGGCATATTCTCCAGATCCATCTGCTCCCAAATGCGGTTGGCTGCAAAGAGGAGCACCGAATCGGAGTGGTTGATGATATGCTGAGCGTCGCGCGGATTGAAATCTTGAAGGATTGGGACAATTACGGCACCATAGGTGATAGTGCTCATAAACACTGTAACCCAATAGGGGGTGTTACGACCGATAAGAGCGATTTTGTCGCCTTTTTTCACGCCTGCCATCTTAAAGAAAAGGTGGATTTGGGCGATGTCGCGGGCAAATTGCCCGTAAGTAGTTGTTTTACCTTCTGTGTAGTCGGTTAATGCGGGAAGTTCCCAGTTGTCGCGGAAACTTTTTTCGTAGATCTCTACGAGGTTTTCTTGCATCATAATTGCACAAAATTTTAAATTTCGTGCAAATATAATGTATAATTACTGTATATACAAGAATATGGAGGAAAAAAGCAGAAAAAACCTCGCATAATCAGCATTTTGCGTGATTATTGCGAGATTTAGACCGCTTTTTGCGGCGAATTGACTGTTATTGCTGCGACTCGAGTTCGTCGAGGATTTTGCGAAGTTTCTCATCGGTAGCGGTGAGTTTCGCCTTGCAGAATTTGAGCAGCTCGAGGGCGCGGACAGTGTATTCGCTCAGGTTGTCGATGCTGCAATTTTCACTTTGCATTTCTGCGACGATGCGTTGCAATTCTTCGATTGCCGCTTGGTAGGAAGTGGGTTGTTGAGATTCCATATATCAGTGTTTTATTTGTTTAACGATAGAACGGACAGTGCCCGATTTGAGGTTGGTTACAATTTCATCGCCCGGCTCGAGTTGGTCGGAGGAGGTGATGAATTTGCCGTTTTTACGAATGAGGGCATAGCCGCGGTTGAGCGTGTTGCGAGGGTTGAGAATCTCCACGCAGGAGTTGAGACGCTCGATTTCGAGGCGCGCCATCGCTATTCGCTGCGCTGTCGCCGAGCGGATTGTGTCGGCGATGTGGTCGAGCGACGCAAGCGAGGTGGAAACTCGGGTGCGGGCGTTGGCGGGGATTGAGATGGCATAGCGCTGGAGCGTTGCGCGGGCATTGTCGAGCAGCGATTGCGCCGTGTGAGGGATGGTAGTGCTTAGATAAGCCATCTGCTCCTTTTGCGAGGAGAGATATTCGCGCGCGTTGAGCACCACGCTCTTGGAGAGTTGCTCCACGCTGTTCATCATCTTGTCGGCTTGCGCTATGAGCCACTCGGCGGCAGCGGTTGGGGTTTTCACCCTCAGCCAGGAGATGTAGTCGAGCACGGTGTTGTCGCGCTCATGCCCGATGCCTGTGATAATGGGGAGCGGGAACTGCGCCACGTTGTTGGCGAGGTCATAGTCGTCGAAGGAGTTGAGGTCGCCGGTGGCGCCACCGCCACGAATTATCACCACACAGTCGAAAAGGTCGATATGTTCGGCAATGCGCATGAGGGCGGCGATAATGGTGGGGGAAGTGTCGCGTCCCTGCATAGTGGCGCGAAACAGGCAGGTGTAGAACTTGTAGCCGCGCGGATTGTTGTTGAGCTGGTTCATGAAATCGCCATATCCGGCAGCGGAATCGGAAGAAATCACCGCAATGCGCTGCGGAACAGGGGTGGAGATGGCAAGACTTTTGTTCATATTGTCAACCCCCTCTGCCTTGAGGCGCGCGAGAATCTCGCGGCGGCGTCGCTCCATGTCGCCGAGCGTAAATTCGGGGTTTATGTCGTTGATAACCACCGACATTCCGTATTGTGCGTGGTAATTGACACTCACGCAGAGCATCACTTTAATTCCCGACTGAATCTTGCCGCCGGTAACCGCCTGGAAATTGGCGCTGATGCGAGCATAGTTGCTCGCCCAAATCATGCCACGAATGCGCGCCACGGTGGCTCCGGCATCATCCTTCTCGATGAGTTCGAGATAGCAGTGTCCGCCTTTCACCCCCACATCGCTCAAATCGGCGGTAACCCATCGGTTTTGGAGCAACGGGTTTTGGAGTTGTTTTGCCACAAGATTGGCAAGTTGGCGCAGGGTTATAGGTTGCGAATTATCCATAATGCTATTCGGCTGCAACAGCGATTTTCTTACACTTGGTTGAATATTGCACTCCGTCGGTGCTGATAGAAGCGCGGTAGAGGTAAATTCCGCGGCTCACACGGCGTCCGGCATTGTCGCCAAGGTCCCAGGTAACCGGGAACGATAGGAACATGTCGCTCTTGCCGGTTTGTGTGGTGCTCCACACCTCGCGACCCATGAGGTTAAACACCTCGATGGTAACGGTAATCATTGCATCCGGGCGGTTATGCTTCAAGTAGAAATCGGCTTGAGTGCGCGCCGGAGAAGCGGCATACACATCGTAAAGCTCGGGGGCAAGACCTTCAACCACATTGAAATATATGGTAGTGTCGCTCGAATTATTCAACGAGTCCCACACTCTGAACCGTATCGAGTGCTCGCCCGGGATGAGCGATTCGAGAGGATAGGCGATAGTGCCGCCGGTATTGCCTGCCGAAGGGGTGAAATATTGCGACAAGTCGGTGTATTGAGTTTTGCCGTCGAGGGTTGCCGTCATTTGATGCCCGATACCCACATTGGAGATGTTGATGCCCGACTCGTCGGAGAACGACGCAATGAGCATCGGCGACTCGTTGACATTGTCGCCATTGGCAAATCGGTCGTTGTTGAGATAGCAGTTGTGGATTTCGGGACCGATAGTGTCGCTTGAAACCTCATCGCTGTATCCCCACACATAAAGTTGCTCATTTGAGCCGTTGGCATCGGTGCCGTTGGATGCCGAAGCGTAGAAATTGAGCATCGCAGGGCTATAGTTGTTTGAGATTTCTGCCGGCATATTGAATTTCACCGTGAATCTGCCATCGACCACCGAATCTTGACCGATGAAGAGGGTGTTGCCGCGCTCGTAGTAGAGAAATTCGGCTCCTTCATCGCCATATCCGTGGGTGGTAACCGAGGTTTCGGCGTCAAAGAGGCGGGTGTTCACCACTCCGTTGAAGTCGGTAGCCGGGGAGCCATCAATGTTTTCGATGCGCCCGGTGATTGTAGCCTTGGAGCGTGCGGCGAGTTCGGGCATATTGTTGCGGTTCACGGTCTCGCCATTGATGGTTTCCACCACCACACGAGCCTCGGGATAGACCAGCCGCATGGCAGGGTCGCCAATGAGGCTGTAGCGCAACTTGTTGTTATTGGTGTAGTTGTATTTTCCGAGGCGCAGGATGTCGCCGATGCGGCGATAGTTGCCATCATTGTCGCGGGAGAACACATATTTTGCCACATTCCCGTTGAGCACGCCGTTATCACCGATATATGCCACGCGAGATGTCGAAATAAGAGCGATAACACCACCGCGGGGGTTGAGGTAGAGGTATTCTCCGCCCGACAGTTCGTCGGCGTCCCAGCGTGTAAACTCGCAGGTGGCAGTGTAGAGGAATGGATAATTATTGTAGTAGAAGCGATTGTTGATGTCGGTCATCGACAGGAGCCCATCGTGAGTCCACGACACGGTGTTGGCGTGCCCCACGTAGTTAGCCCAGAGAACACCATCTTTGAAGCAACGGAACATCTTGGTGCGAGCGTCGGGATAGCTACGCCCGGTGCCGCTACTGGTTGCAAGGAAAGCATCGGTATATACACGGTCGTAGAAATAATGCTCACCGCCGTTGCTCTTCATTTTTTCGATAAGCGACTCGCTCTGGCTCATGTGCACGGCGTTGTCCTCATCGTCGGCGATGATGAGGATGTTGTTGCGCCACAAGGAGTGGCTGCTCTCATGCACATAGCGGTAGAGTTTATCGACCACCTCTTTGGCTTGCGATGCCGATGTAACCGGGATACGCCCGATAGCAATCTCGCAGTTGTCGGCGGCGATGCTCAATCCGCTGTTGTCGGCAAGGTGGGTGATTATGTCATCGGTGTTGAACGATGACGACTCGTTTTCGCTGTTGAGCGATTCCCAAGTGGGGATAATGGGGTGCTTCACATACACCTTGCTCTTGTCGGTGATGCGGCGATTGTCGTAGTGTGCGCGTGCAAAAAGAAGGATATAGCCGAATTTGCCACCATCGGCTTTCCCTCGGTCGTAGAACATCTTGCACATCTTGCGGAACGCGCTGATATCTTGAGTGCCCGACGAAAATTCGTTATACACCGCCTCGGGGGTTACCACAAGCACATCCATCGAATCGACCGACTCGTGCAGAGCGGCAATGCGCTGAGCCTGAGTGAGGTATTCCGCCGGCGAAACAATCACCATGTCGGGTGTGGCGGTGCCGTGAAGGTCTTGTGTGGCTACACTACCCACATAGGTCGGTGCCGAATAGGTGCCGCCCGGGGTGAATGCGCAATATTCGCGCTCGCCCGACTTCACCGGATAGAAAACCATGCCGCCGGCATCGGCTTCGCCGCTCAAGCGTTGCGGAATGGCATCGGTAACATCGAGCACAATGGTCTCGGAGGTAGCGTTGTCGATTTTTATCCGATAATTGCTACTGAGGCGAAACCGGAGTTTGCCATTGACAAGTTGAAGCGGACGCACATAGTTTACAGCGATATAGTCGAGCCGCGCGTCGTAAAGCACACCGCTATAGGAATAGTCGATGCCCCACTCCAGCTTCTCTCCGGCAACGGTGATGGTCTTGTTGCTGGTGGTGTAGATGAGGTGGTCGTAGGTGAGGCTGCTGATAGCCGAAATAAGGTCGGAAGTGGTGTATTCGAGCGCAGTGCCGTTGTATTTCATCGAAATTCTTGAGTTTCCGCCGGTAACTTTTGCGCCAAAGGCAGTGGTAACAGTCGCTTCCTCCCCCTCTATTGCCTCGGGAAGCGAGATGCTGAATTTTTGCGAACTTGTATAGCGGAAATCCTCGCCGTAGAGCCGGCGACCGGTTTGCCCGGGGGAATACAATTCTTTCTCGTGATATGCAATATCGACAAAAGTCGATTTCGTAGAGCCGTTGTCGGCTTTCGCGCCTTCGCTCCATGTAGGCTCTTCTACCGACGCATTTTCGGTTACAAAGTAATAGCCGCGAGTGTCATAGGGGTGCTGCACCTGCGACCAAATGCGCGAGGTTGCGTTGTAGGAATAGGAATCGACTCCTTGGGCATAAAACACGATGTTGTTGCCGTCGCGCAACACGGGCACGAGAGGCAAATCATCGACATAATTCGCCTCGGTGAGGTGTTCCGAGATGGGTTTGCCGCCATAGCCGTAAATGCGGATGTCGGAAATCTTCGAGAATCCCCATTTCAAGATGTCGGAAGCCGTGATGCGGTAGATTCCGCTTGTTTCCACAGCGATTTTCACCCATTTGCCGGAGCTGAGGGCGGAATGGTCGGCATAGGTCGAGGTTGGGAAGGCATAGGCGGAAAGCGACATCGCCATCACAACCAGGAAAATATATAATTTGCGATATTTCATAATGCGGGTAAACTATTATAATTATAACGAAGAACACCGCAAAATAGTATATCCCTCGTGAAAAAAGGAGTCGGAAAAACGATGAATAAGCGACGGATTGGCGATTGGTTAGCGGGACAATTCCACCACTTGGCAATCGGTGGGGACTCCGTTGTCGAGGGTGAGGAGCACAAGAGTGCGCACGGTTTGCCACCCCTGCCGTCCTGCCGCCCCGGGGTTGATGTGAAGGCATCGGAGCGCGGGGTCGTTGATGATTTTGAGGATATGCGAGTGCCCTGCGACAAAAATCTGCGGTTTTTCCTTCATGAGCAGCGAGCGCATTCCCGGGGCATACCGTCCCGGATAGCCGCCGATGTGTGTCATCAAAATCTTCATCCCCTCCACCTCGAAAATGTCGATTTCGGGGAACCGGCGTCGCAGGGGCGCGCCATCGATATTGCCCACCACGGCATGCAGCGGCGCAATGGCGGCAAGGCGGTCGGCAACTTCGGCACTTCCTATGTCGCCGGCGTGCCATATCTGGTCGCAATCGGCAAAATGTAGTGCATAGCGGTCGTCCCAGAGGGCGTGAGTGTCGGATAAAATACCAATTCGTGTCATGGTGCTTGATAAGAAAGATTCGGCTGCTGCAAGGTGTGCAACAAGCCGAATCATATAAGTGTGTGGAGAGTGTTAAAGTTTGTCGTATGGGATACCTTGGAGCAATTCGGCAAATTGCGCAGTTGCTTTTTCCATCGGACCGCTCACCATCGGACGCAAGAACACCGGGATTTCGATGTCGATAGCCGCAGTGGCATTGGTGGCATCTCCCGCCTCGGTGAGGTTGAATGTGATTTTAAACGGAACCGGTGATTGTTCAGCCTCGAAAACGATGAGCGTAGGCTCCACCACTTGGGTGCGTCGCAAGGTGAGATTTCCCATCGGAGAACCCTTCACTGTGATAGCATCTTCGGTAAACTCCACCTTTTCGATGATTTCGCGCTGCTGTTCGGGAAGATTCTCAGCAGCAGCACCGATAGTCCCGGGGTTGGAGAGTTTTGAAAAGACGAGGTCGATTTTATGCGCGATGTGCGCGGTTTCGCTCTTGTATTGTGCCATTATATATAATATAGGTGTGTAAAATTAAAATTCATTGCTTCCGGGCACCCAGTTTTCGGGGTCTTGGCGCCACTCCTTGAGAGTCTCGATATCGCTCTCCTTAATGTAATCGATGGCGAGAGCAGCCTCGAGCATCGCATTGTAATTGCTCAAAGTGATTACTTTCACGCCGGCTTTCTTAAACCTTTCGGCAGCGATGGGGAAATCGTAGGAGAAAATTGCCACCATGCCCACAACCTCGCAACCGGCGTTACGGATAGCCTCAACCGCCTTGAGACTGCTACCTCCGGTGGAGATGAGGTCTTCTATAACCACAACCTTCTGTCCCGGCTTGAGATTACCCTCGATAAGGTTTTCCAATCCGTGGTCTTTTGGAGATGAGCGCACATACACATAAGGGAGAGCAAGAGTGTCGGCAACAAGCGCGCCTTGAGCGATGGCACCGGTTGCAACGCCGGCGATTGCGTTAGCGCTACCGAAGTTTTCAACGATTACTCGAGCAAGTTCCACCTTAATGAAACTACGCACATCGGGATAAGAGAGTGTTTTGCGATTGTCGGTGTAGATTGGCGAATTCCAGCCCGATGCCCAGATGAACGGATTGTCGGGTTGCAGTTTAATAGCACTGATACTAAGCAACTTTTCTGCCAAAATGCGGTTAAGATTATTCATTTTACTAAGAATTATAGGATTTTGAAAATGCAAAGTTAGTGTAAATAGACGAGAATCGGAATTATATTACCACTTTTTTTAGCCAATGGAGATAATTTTAATTATTTTATTATATGCCGGTCGGGAAAAGGCACTACATCAAGGCATACAACGGCACACAAGTCAATTGTCCCTGCCTCATGAACGGCAACATCGAGAACCTCACCGCCCGCAACTCCTCATTCTCCCGCAGCATATTACTCAGCGAGTTAGCCCGCACATTCGTTCCTGCCTTCACTTCGATAGGCAACAGAGTGCCATTGTATTGAATCACAAAATCGATTTCAAGCCTTGAATTATCTGCGCTGTAATAATAAATCGGTTCCGCTCCCCGGCTCATCAGTTGCTGTAACACATACTGCTCTGTCATTCCGCCCTTGTACTCGGTAAAAATTCCATTATTTATCAGCACATGTTCGGCAGTGGTCTTTACCATTGCCCCGAGAAGTCCGGTGTCGAGAATGTATATCTTAAAGGCTGAAAAATCTTGATAAATGTCGAGTGGCAAAGCCGGTTTTGTGCATCGAGGCACTTTATATATCACCCCGGCATCTTGAAGCCATTGCAACGACATCTCAAAATCCTTTGCCCGCGCACCAGTGCGCAGTGCACCGTAGATAAACTTCTTATTATCCTTAAACAATTGAGATGGCACACTACGCCACACCATTCTTATTCGCTCTACCTGCTCTCTCGGCGCATGCTTCGAGAAATCAAGTTCGTAGCCTTGCAAGATTTCATTCTGAATGCGTCTCACTTCATTAAGCGCGCCAGTCTCAACGTATTTATTAACAGCTTCGGGCATTCCTCCCACAAAATAATACTGACGAAGAATATCGACATATTTCTCATGGAGAAGGTTTGCAGTCTCAAAATCGTGCGATTTTAGAACCTTATAAGCCTCGTTCTCGCCCAACGCCATCATGAACTCCTCAAAATTCATGGGATAAACATCGATGACATTAACCTTACCCACAGGAAATGACACGCCGGCGTGCAGCGATATGCCAAGCATACTCCCCGCCACTGCTATGTGGTATTCGGGGGCATTTTCGCAAAAATATTTCAAAGACTCTATCGCTTCGGGTATCTCTTGGACCTCGTCTAATATAATTAACGTATCAGCCGGGGAAATATCAACTCCCGAGATAGCGCGAAGCGAGCGAATTATCCTGTCGATGTTGAAATCTTTCTTGAAGACTTCCTCCAACAGATCGTTTTTGCGACAAATTATATATGCCTCTTTTGCGTATTCACGTCGAGCAAACTCTCTTATTGCCCACGTTTTCCCAACCTGTCGCGCACCATTCAATATAAGCGGTTTTCTATCGCTACGGTGCTTCCATTCGCTAAGTTGCTGTAATACTGTTCTTTCCATTGATATTATACATTTTTCGACACATATTTTGGTGTGTGCACTACACTTTTCGACACATATTTTGCCTACAAAGATACACTTTTCGACACATAAACACAAATCTCGGCAGCATTTTTCTACGTCAAAGCTACTCGGGGGCAAAGATAGTGGTGGAGGTGTGTTAAAAGTGGGTGAAATCGACGATTTTGGGTTTATTTGCGCGAAATTTTTTGTTTGTTGATGTAATTTTGTGGAAGATATCGGCGCGGCGTGGCGCTGCCAGAGTGTTCGGCAGGTCTTCCGTGCATTTCGCGTCGGGGATTAGAGGTCGTAGATGTTGAGTCCTATTTCGGGGGAGAAGCGGCGCAGGAGGGTGGCGTCGAGTCGCTCGATGACGATTTCGCCGGCTCCGCTGAGTGTGGCGGTGAGGAGATGCCCAGCCAATGCGGTGTAGTCTTCGCGTCCGAATGTGGCGTGCAGGTGGAGGTAGATGTTGCCGTCGAGGGTGGAGATGTTGCCGGTGAGGTTGGCTATTTCCATCTGTTCGGTGAATGTCTTGTCGATGTATTTCTTGGTCGCGGGGTTGAAGAAGCGGAGTGTCGCTGCGTTAACGGCTCCTATTCCGCCAATGATTCCGGCGGTGATGTTGTGGTCGCGGCAGAATGTGGCGATGGCTTCTACTATCTCGCAGTGGTTTTCGAGCGAGATGATATATTTGTTGCCTGCTTGAATAAAGGTGTAGGGAGTTGTGCTCATTGTTGTGGTGATTTAATAATGAGTGCCGCCCCTTGTTCCGGACGGCACCTTATTATAGTTGAATATCAGAATAATACACGTTGGCGCGAAAGCGTTATGCGAAGTTTTGCCTTTTCGAGGTCGAGTTTTACAATCGACGGAGCGGAAATATCGGGTGTGATTCGTGTTACCGTGGTTGTTCCGTAGTAACTGTCGGTTTCGGTCTCGATATTCACCGGTGTGGCGATAAATCGGAATTCCTCGTCGGGGATGTTGTCGATGACGCGGCGCATATCGTCCATCGTGCCGGCTTCTTCGATGTCGTAGCGGTCGAAGAGGTCGAGGATGTAGCGGCGCATCTCCGAGAATATGTAGGAGTGAGAAGTGGAGCTGTAGGCGGCATAGAACGAGGTGATGTCGTCGTTGATTTTCTTCTCCTCGAAAAACTCATCGAGTTTGTCTTCCTTCACAAAGAGGAGGTATTTTGGCGGCTTGATGCCGTAGTCGTTCTCGATAATAGTAACGGGGATTTCGAGATATGTCTCGTTGAGCACACCGATTACGTTCTCAATCTCGATGTAATCGACGATTTTCTTGAGGATTTCTCGACCGGGGATTGTGATTTGGGCATCATATCCTGCCGGAGCCTGGAGCACCACCGCGCCGGCTTCGATGTCGGCGGCAATATCCGAGGCTGTTTTCATGCTTATGATGTTGTTGGTAACAACTTCGGGGGTTGTGCCGAGATATGAGGAATAGAGGTTGTACAATGTGTCTATTTCCTCGCTTAGGGCCTCACGCTTGCGGTAATACACATCTACGGTGGTCTTCTCGATGCTCATCACGCGACCGTTGCCATAGGATGTGGTAACATACACGCCGGGGAGGTAGCTGAGGAATGCGTCGGGGTTGTCGTAGGTGCTCGGGTTGCGCTTATACTCGTTGAAGAGGTCTTTAGCCATAGCGTCGGGGAGCTTGATGCCCACTTCGCGATAGCCGAGGTCTTCAAGTGAGTCGAGTTTGAGAGCCGAAGCGGTGTAGGAAGCGGAGCCGATATAATCGCCCTTGTATTCCGACACGTCGAAATCGCTGAATATCGGCGATGGGAGCGGCTTGGTGAGTTTGTAAGCCGACACTCTCATAGGCATGATGCTGTCGCCGAAATATCCGCCGTTGGGGATGCGGAGGAAAAGGATTGCAGAATCGATTTGCTCGGCGGTTACGCCAACAGTGTCGATATTATAGGCGGGCATAAACTGAGTTACTATCTCTGATGACAATTCGCCATAATGCTCGGCTTTAAGTTTTCCGAGCAGTTGGGTGGTTGTTCTTGAGGGGATTTTGCCCACTTTGAGCGATTTGCCGGTGATTACAAAAGAGGAGTCTTTGTAAATCTCGACATGTACCGCCGAAATAGAGGAGCCTGTGTTGCCTTCCGAGCACGATACAAGTGCAAGGCAAGCGGCAAAAAACAGGATGAAAAATTTGTTCATATTACAGTGTGTAAATGAAATTCTTGAGAATCAAAGGGATTTGTAAAATTCGCTATAGCTGTCAACAAAATTCTCGCTGCCGGGGAACGGAAGGAACGGCTTTCCCGATGCCTTGGCATATTCGAGAAGCTCGGGGTTCACCCCCTCGGATGCCTCTACAACGGCATCGGCATTGTCGATTGCCATCTTCATGAGCGAGACATAATCGATGTCGCCGTTGAGGATCGAAGCCATTGCCTCATCTTTAATGTTGTCGCAACGGAGCTTGCGCGGGAATTCGGGGTTGAGCGGGGTCTCAAAGTTCTCGTCGAAGAGCGACACCACCACCTTGCAGTTGGTGAACATGGGGTCGTCGTGATACACGTTTTTGAGATACAGAGCCGCGAGCGACGAAATCCAGCCTTGGCAGTGAACGACATCGGGAATCCAGCGAAGTTTTTTCACGGTCTCGAGCGAGCCTCTCACGAAGAAGATACTGCGCTCGTCGTTGTCCTCGGGCGATGTTTCGGTCTCGAGTTCTTTGATAACTCCGCGCTGGAAATAATCATCGTTGTAGATGAAATACACCTGCATTCTGGCTTCCTGGAGTGTAGCCACTTTGATGATGAGCGGGTGGTCGGTATCATCGATTATGAGATTCATGCCGGAGAGGCGAATCACCTCATGTAGTTGGTTTCTGCGCTCGTTGATGTAGGCATACTTCGGCATGAAGGTGCGCACCTCCATTCCTTTTCCTTGAATGCCTTGCGGGAGTGCATTTGCAAGATTGGCGATTGTAGATTCCGGCAAATATGGGGTAATTGCCTGGTTGATGTATAAAACTTTTTTCACTTCCATATTGTGTAATCGATAATAACTCTTTGCAAAGTTAGTGAAAATATTGCAAATAAGCAATTATTGGGAGGATAGAGGGCAATATTTTTTTGGAAGTATAACGAAAAAAGAGTGTATAATAGAGCGATTTTAACAATCAGCAACCTCAAAAACGCCTCATTG
>JBJEKB010000151.1:0-14389 GCA_051878395.1 Muribaculaceae bacterium | reverse complement strand
ACTCTGTTTTGATTTTTGAAGAGAAAGCGAGCAGGTATAAGATGCAAACAAGCATTACAACCACAGCACCAAGTTGCGAGCCGATAGAGTCAGTTGCAAGACCCATAAGGAGCGGGAAAACAGTACCGCCAAAAAGACCCATAATCATGAGACCCGAAACGGCGTTTTTGCTGTCGGGGAGGTGAAGCATAGCCTGCGAGAAGATGATGGGGAAGATGTTTGAGTTGCCAAAGCCCATCAAAGCGACGCAAACGTAGATAAGCGACTGATTGGCGGCAAAAGTGAGACCACCCATTCCGAGAATCATGCACACAACGCCGATGATGAAGAACGTGCGAGCCGAAACTTTGGCAAGGATGAATGTGCCGGAGAAGCAACCGATGGTACGGAACAAGAAATAGACACTTGTGGCAAATCCGGCAGTCTCGAGCGACTCTCCGAGGCGTTCCATGAGGATTTTGGGAGCGGTTACGTTGGTGCCCACGTCGATACCCACATGGCACATGATGCCGATGAAAGAGAGGAGCACAAACTTATTGCCGAGGAGCGAGAAACATTGACCGAATGAGGTGGTTTCTCCTTTGGATTCTTGGATGGAGGTAACACCGAGGAGCAACACAGCGATTATCGAGATAGTGGCGAAAATCGGGAAGAGGATTTTCCAGTCGCCGAAAGTGGTGGCAGCCCATGCGGCGATAATCGGAGCGATGAACGAGGCGATAGCCTTGACAAATTGTCCGAAAGTGAGGGTGCTGGCGAGTTGCTTGCCTGTTACGATATTGGAAACGAGCGGATTGAGCGACACTTGCATGATAGCGTTACCGATTCCGAGGAGCGAGAATGAGATGAGCATTCCCCAGAAGCTGTAGGCGAAGTCAAACACCGGGATTACGAGCGAAAGGGCAGTAACCACAAGGCTCACAAGCACAGTGTTGCGGCGTCCAATCTTGTTCATCATCACCCCTGTGGGAACAGAGAAGATTAGGAACCAGAAAAACACCATCGAGGGGAACATATTTGCCATAGTATCCGACAGGTTGAAATCAACCTTTACATAATTGGTGGCGATGCCTACCAAATCGACAAATCCCATTGCGAAGAACGCAAAAAGCACCGGGAGGAGTTTGCCGTAGTTTAATTTATTATTTTCCATAATTTTCAGGTCGTATGTTATCGGTTTATCTTATTAATAGAGAGATTGACTACTTTGAATTTTCCTTTCTGAGAGGCAAACACCATCTTGTTGAAAGGAGATTGAGGGAACACGAGGTTGGTGAGCACAAAGCGGCCGTTGTCGCCAAACACCTCGATGCTCGAATTATCCACATAGATGCTGAGAGACACCGTTTTGGCTGTGGAGTTGATGGGAGCGGAGGTAACACAGGCAAATTCGTCGCTGAAATCGCATTTACCCGATTTTGTTCTGTCAACCGAGAACGAATCGGCAGTGAGAGTGAAGACAACAGAGTCGCCATTGTCGTTCACGAGAGAGAACGAAGCAGCCTCGGAAGAAGCGCGGTCGATAGATAGCGAAATGTTGTAAGCGGAGCCGAGCGATGCGGGGATGGCTACAGTCTTTGCGGCTTTCGACACCGAGAATCGGCGATTCTTCACCACAGGAGAGAGGATATCGGTAACCTCTTTCACAGGAGCGGATTTAATGTATAATTCGCCATCAAAAGCGTAGAGCGAGAGTTCGCGGGGAAGCGAATTTGCGCTACGGAAGTATTTGGTGGGCACAATGCCGGCATATTGCCAGTTGCTCATCCACGCAATTGCGATACAACGGCTGTCGGGGGCATTGCTCCATGTAACGGCGGCATAGTGGTCTTTGCCGTAATCCATCCATTTTGTCTTTCCTGGGGTGTCGATAGTAAACTTCGAGCCGTCGAAATCGCCCACGAAATACTGAGTTGCGGAACCGCCGAATGGTCCACCGGGATTGATGTTGCAAAAGAGCACCCATTTGCTCTCGTCGGTACCCTCAACGGGGAGATTAACCAAGTCGGGACATTCCCACACACCACCGTGGCAACCCTCACCGGCACCGAAACTGCTCTCAAACGACCAGTCTTTGAGGTTGGTAGAAGAGAAGAACTGCATTTCCTGCCCCACGGCGAGACACATAATCCACTTTTTTGAAGGAGCGTGCCAAATCACTTTCGGGTCGCGGAAATCGCGAGCCTGCGAGGTGAGAATGGGATTGGCGGGATATTTCACAAAAGACAATCCGTTGTCGGTGCTGTGAGCCATACTCTGAGTTTGGCGCTCGTCTGCCGAGGTATAGAAAGCCACCACGGCGTCCTTGCCAAAACCGGCACAGTTATCCTTATCGACAACCGCCGAGCCACTGAAAATAGCGCCTACGCCATCACCAAGGATAGCCACAGGCTCATGCTTCCAATGCACGAGGTCGGAAGAAGTGGCATGGCCCCAGCTCATATTTCCCCACACTGCGCCGAATGGGTTGTACTGGTAGTAGAGGTGATAAACGCCATCTTTCCAGAACATGCCATTGGGGTCGTTCATCCAGCCATAGGCAGGAGCGAAATGGTAGGCAGGGCGGTATTTCTCGCCTTGCGGAGTGAAAGAATCGGAGCAAGAGATGTGTTTCATCCAGATTCCATCGCCGCTATTGGTGTCGTGGAGCGACTGGGTGTTATTTGGGTCGTAGGGCACATGAATGTGGAGAGCATCCCCCTTGTTAACCGAATAGGGGACAAAATAGTCCACTTTATCTTTGGCGAGGCGCACATTCATGCGATACACGATGTTGTTGTCGTTAATCACGCTGATGCGCGACTCCGGGGAATTGTCCTGAACCGGGAGAAGGATATATTTCGAGTCGCCCTCGACAGTAACAATCGAGTGCCCTTCACCGAGGAGACGCATCACACACTTTCCGGCAGCCGTCGAAACCGAAGCGACAGCAAAGATTGCCAATAGAGAAAAAATAATTCGTTTCATGATACCTGATTATTTGATTACTACTTTCTTGACAGCGCTTTGTGCTGCGCCTTGCACAGTGGCGACATATATCCCGGGGGCGCAATCGACAGCCACCGAAGCATCGCCACTCATCGCGGAGCGCTGAATCAGCTGCCCGGAGAGGGAATAGAGCGACAGCATGGCATCGCCATCGAGTTGCGACACATAGATGTTGCCGTCGCTGAAGCGGATTTGGGGCGAATTGCCGTCGATGTCGATAGCCGGAGACTCCACACCCGAGAGATTCTCGTCGAGCACCCACGCATAAAGCGATTTCACCTCGGTGGTTCCGGTAGAGAAAGCCTCCACGGCAGTGCCGTTGACATTTGTGGGGAACAAGCGAATGGAAGTAGCCCAAGTGTCGTTGATGAAGATATCGAGAATGGAATTGTCAACAAAAATGTGCATTTTCACCACATCGCCCTTGGCAAATGATTGTGGAAGCGAAGACTCGTAGTATCCGTTGAACACACCACCGTCGTTGCTGAGACGCGGGAGAGAGGTCATATCCACTGTGAGGAGGTTGGAAGCGGGGGTATAATACACCTTCACCATGTTGTCGCCGCTCTTGAAGAGGTTGAAGCCATAATTGAAGGCGTTGCCGATAGTAAATTCGGAAATAATTTCGAGTTTGCGACCCTTCACCGGGGTGAGGTCTTTCGTGCCGTTGAGCGAGAAAAGCGTGTTTTTGTACATAGTAGCCGAGCGGAGGATATCCAAGCCGGAATATGGCTTCTGGACGAGGTTGTTGTCGGCATCGATGCTCCATTCGCGCGGGAGGCTGTAGTTGTGAGCCCAACCCATGTTGTAGTTGTCGCTCATGGGGAGTTTATCGGGAACAATACCCACAGCGATAGTCTTTCCATCGGCTTGCATGATAGAAGGGGAGAGCAAACCGAATCCGTCGCGAGACATGCCGTCAAGTTCCACCTTTCCGGGATTGTTTTCATATTTCGGGAGAGGGGAGAAGGTGCCGTCGTCATTGATATTACCCACCCAGTAAAGCACCTCAACACCTACTCCGGTGCCGAGCGGAGTGCAAGTGAAAAGCCACTTGTCGCCGATGCGGGTGATATTGGGCATTTCCCAGAAAGTACCCGAGATGTTGGTGTTATTGGAGCGGAAGAAGATAGAGCCATCGTTGCTCCAGGTTTGCGAACCGGTGTCGTAGCGGTGGAGAGTGCAGGCTCCGGCGCCATCCTTGCTTGTGCCAACAATCATGTAGTACTTGCCGTTGTTGGTAAAGAGATAGCAGTCGCGGAAATCATCGCTCAAGCCCGAGGGACGACCGTTAATCACCGGATTGCGGGAATCTTTGTTCCAAGCGATGAGGTTGTCGTCGGCAGGAATTGCGTGAGCGATAGTTGCATGGCCGTTATCGACAGCGGTGTACCAGATGTTGGGCTTTCCGCCTGTGAGATAGTCGTCGGTGAACACACAGCCCGACCAGCAGCCTTTCAAATCGTAGAATTTATCGGGACCGAAGGCAATTTGCTCCTCTTTCCAGGTGCAGAGGTCGGTGCTTGAGATGTGCCCCCAGTGGAGACGCGCCATGTAAGGACCGTTGGCATTTTTCTGGAAGAAAATGTGATACTTCCCGTTGAATTTCACCATTCCGTGAGGCTCGTTGGTCCAGCAAGCGCCGGGCATGCCATGGAAACGAGGACGGAGGATACTATCGGCGAAACGAGAGGCGGGGATAGACATATCCACCTTGTTCTCGGGGTTGGAGGCATTGTTTGCAATTTCTGTGTCGCTGAGAACTTCGTTGTAGATGGTAACATCGTCGATCAAGCCATTGAAAGTGTTGATGAGGCAACGGTCGCAATAGAGGTCTTCAAACGGTTTTCCGAACATGATGTCCTCGCCACCCACTGTGAGAGTGGTCATACACTTGGCAGTGGCAAGCACAGAGCCGTTGTCGTAGAGTTTCACCATGCGGGAAGCGCCATCGAAAGTAACCACGATATTGTGCCACTCATACTTTGTGAGTTTGATAGGCGAAGAGCAGGTAACTTCCCAGCCGCTTGAGTAGCATTTGAAAGAGAGGTCGCCCTCGCTGCTCAATTTAAGGGCAAAACCTTTGTTGGAACTCTCGTCGATGTTTCCGAAGAACATAGCGGGGACGTTTGCCGACTCGGCGACATTCATCATCGGATATGTCTCGACAGCACACCACAAAGAGATTGTCATTTTGTTGGTGTTGAGCTTCGACGGGTCAAACTTGGCAGAGACATAGGTGCTGTAGCCATCGAAACGGAGAGCATTGCCACGCGCTCCGGGGATATTCTCTGGGGCATTCTTGGATGTTACCGTGTAGGTTTTGCCGGTAACAGTCTCGGTAATGGCACGAAACGCCACATCCATGGGATAATTGGCAACCACCTCGGCACCTGCGAGCGCGGTACTCGTCAATGCCACCGCAGCGAGACAATATTTTTTTATAAAGTAGTTCATGTCAAATAGATTTTAAGCAAGAGACGGCATTCGAGACACCGTCTCTTGCAAAATTAGCAATTATTTGCTCAAATAGTTAAGAGCATTGAGAGTAAATTTCTCGATGTTGGATTGATAGGGGTTTGGACCGCTGTTTTGGTTCCATTCATAGGCAGCGAGACCCATTGCGATAACACGGCCGAGATATTCGGTAGTGGGGTAGAATTCCACACATCCTGCGCAGCAGTAATCGACAACATGACCCCAAGTGGCGAGCACCGAAGAGGTGGTGGCAGTCTCGAAAGAGAAGATTACATTGGCATCGCCGGTGAAACCGTAGGCGTTGCAGTCCCACATACAGTTGTGGTCTTCGCGTTGTCCGGGACCGATGAATGGGAAAGTTTCGTGAGTGTATTGGTCGCTGGTGGAAAGACCGGCAAACACTTCGTGCTTGCGGTGGTCATAAACCACAGGACCTCCCACACCGATTTGAGCGTTGATTACCCAGATATCCGAACCTTCACCGCCATTGCCATCGCCAAATATACCGGGAGCGAGGCGTTCCTCGATACGACCGAGAGGTACCATGAGTTGAGTTGCATGGTTGCAAAGGAGGAGGTTACCACCCTCTTTGAGATAGTTCTTGAGACCGGCGATAACATCATCGGCAATGATAGCGGCAGGGAGGCGCTTGTAACCGGCACCGATGAAAGTGCAGTCGAGGTGAATCATAATAGCGGAATAGTCGTCGGGGGAGAGAGTAGGGCAGTCGGCAGGAGTGAGGATGGCACCGTTGGAGATGTTTTCCTGGAACCATTTAGCCGAAGCCTGCTCATCGTCGTCAACGATTTCGCTCACATTGTTATAGGAGATGAGATAACCGATTTTGGCTTGAGGAGCGGGGACGGTGAAACGCACTGTAACACCCTCGGAAACCAATTCGCCATAAACCACCTTCACAGTGTAGGACACTTCGATGTTGGTAGTGGCACGCTTAACGAAATAGCTTGTTGCAGCGCCCTCGATTTCCACTTTGTCGGTGTTGTTGGCAATCACTTGCACACCGGTGATGTCTTGGCGAGCCGGGAGAGTCCAAGAGAGAGTAACCGAGCGGCCATCGATAGAGTATTGCACGTCGCTCACTTTAGGCATTTGCACCTGTTCGGGGTATTTTACATCGCTGCAAGACACCAATGCGATGCAGAGAGCGATGAGAGCCAATGCGCTTTTAGAAATATTGCTTAATGTTTTCATTTTGTTCTTGTTTTAGAGGTTATTCATAAATGCCACCGCCATTTTGTACTTCGGTGAGAGGAATAGCGAGGAAAATCTCATCGCTTGAGATAGAGGCACCCTCGTAGTATGGGCGCAATTTTGCTTCGCTCTGCATGTAGTTGTTAACCACTTCGAGGACATTACCCCAGCGAACGAGGTCGAACCAGCGGTTGCCTTCCATAGCCAATTCGAGGCGGCGCTCCATGCGCACAGCCTTGCGTGCATAGTCTTGATTCCAACCTTCGGCGGGATATTGACCCACATAGTAGTTGGCTTTCATCGGGTTGAGTTCCACCGGAGTGTAGCTGCCATCGATGCTTCGGTCGGCTTTGGCACGCACCATGTTGATGAGTTGACGAGCAGTGTCGAGGCTGCTGTTGGTTTCAATCAAAGCTTCAGCCTTGAGGAGAAGAATGTCGGCATAGCGGATAAGGCAGAAGTTGAGAGCAGAAGCACCCCAGGGGAAGCCTTGCACCATGTCGGGAGAAGATGGGTCGATGAGACATTTCTTGCCGGAGTATTCGCCATAGACATCGTAGGCACGACACCACTTGCTATTGTAGGTGTGTCCGCGGAACGGGAATCCGATACGGCCTACAGTGAAGTCGAGGCGAGGATCGACATTGCCCTCATAGTCGGAAGTAACATTCACATCGTTGAAAGTGTCGAAGAGCGGGAGACCGTTTTCGTCGGTGCGGAACGCGTTCACGAGGTTCTGGCTTGCAAGGAAGAAGTCGTCGCCGCTACCGAAGAGGTTACCCTCGGAATAAGTGGTGTTGAGGAGGTTGCACCAGTTGATGTGAGCGTTGTTGTTGGCTGTAGAGAATTGGATAGCCATAATAGACTCCTTGCGGTTGTTGAACTCAATTTTCGACATATCGAGGAAGTTGTCATACAACTCATATTTGCCGCTGTTGATAACATAGTCGCTATATTCGATAACATCGGCCCAATCGCTTGTGAAAGCGGAAACCTTTGCCATGAGAGCGGCAGCCACATATTTGCCGAAACGGCCCTCTTGCGCTTGTGTTTCGGGAAGAGAATTCCAAGCGTCTTTGATATCTTGCTTGATGAATCCGAAAATCTCATCGCGTGTGAACTCATCGTAGCGAGCCTCGGTAGCGACAGTGGTTTCGGTGAGGTAGGGGATACGCTCGAAGATGCGGATGAGGTCGAAATAGAAATAAGCGCGGAGCAATTTCAATTCGCCGATGAGGGCATCTTTGCCCGAGAGACTTTCGGAAGCGTTGATAGCTTTCATAGCCTGGTGAACACGAGCGATGGCATAATAGTTGTTGCGCCACTTGTTGTAGTTGGTGGCATTGTCGCTTGTGAGGTTCGAGATTTCGAGTTGGTGGATGTTAGCCTCCATCGACACACCGCCACCACCTTTGTAGGCATCATCACTGCGCACATCAAACACCCAGTTGGTGATAGGAGCGCAGAACGACTCGTTGTTACCGAAGAAGTGAGCCTCGAGACCGGCATAAGCCGATGCCATAAGACCTTCGATAGACTCATCGGTGATTTGGTCGGAAGTAAACTGACCTGAAGGCTTGATGTCGAGCATATCGTTGCAAGATGTAGCTGCGAATAAGCCGCAAGCACACAAACCTATTGCTATATTTTTAATAATCTTCATATTCTTGAGAATTTAAGTGTTGTTTGAGATTAGAATTGGAAGTTTACGCCCAGAGTGTAGGTTCTTGCAGCAGGATATGGACCATTGTCAACACGTGCGCCATAGCCGCCGAGGGGAAGTTCGGGGTCGAGACCCGAATAGCCTGTGATTGTGAACACATTCTCAACCTGACCGTAGAAATTGATATTCTCGAAGTGTGCCTTCTTGCAGATAGCGGCAGGAAGTTGGTAGTTGAGTTTGAGGTATTTCATTTTAACGTAGGTTCCGTCTTCAACGAAATAGGTTGACATTCTCACCTCGTTGTTGTTATCGACAACCGAGAGAGCGGGAACAGAGCCGCCGGGGTTGGTTTCGCTCCAAGCGTCGAGAACCGACACGCCGCGGTTGGTGCTTGAGATACCATAGCTCATGAAGTCGAGTTGTCGCTTGGTGGTGTTGTAAACATCAAAGCCAAATTCGCCGGTGAAGAATGCGCTGAGGGTGAAGCCTTTGTAGCGGAAGTCGAGGTTAAGACCGGCAGTGAAATCGGGGTTGGGATCGCCGATGATGCATTGGTCTTTCTCGTTGATAACGCCATTGGAGTCGAGGTCGCGATATTTGAGACGGCCTACGCCCTTGCCTTGCTGGATAGCGTGATTGCTCACTTCGTCGGCATTTTGGAAAATACCGTCAACTACATAACCGTAGTAAACACCCATTGGCTCACCTTCGATGAGGCGATAGTCGCCACCCTCGGTCTTCACGAGGCTGTTGAGTTTAACCACCTCGTTTTTGTATTGTGCGAGGTTGAGGTTGGCACCCCAAGAGAAGTCGCCGTATTCGGGGCTGCGATAGTCGATAGTGATTTCAAAACCGCGGTTTTTCATGTCGCCGGTGTTCATCCACTTGGCAGCGTTTTCACCTTCAACCGATAGAGTGGGAGGCACGGTGAGCATGTCTTTGGTTTTCTTGATATAGTAGTCGAAACTGAGGCTGAGGCTGTTGTTGAGGAAACCGAGGTCGAGACCGATGTTGGTTTGAGTGGTAGTCTCCCATTTGAGGTCGGGGTTACCGCTTGCGGCTACGATAATACCAGCCACGGTGTTGGTGTTGGAGCCTGTGAGGTCGTAGGCACCGTTTCCGGTGTTGTAGGCATAGGTGCTGTAGGCTGCATAGTTGTTGCTGATGGCAGCGTTACCGTTCTGACCCCAGCCGAGGCGCAATTTACCATTGTTGAGTATATCGTTTTTGGGGAAGAAGCTTTCTTCGGTGAAGCGCCATGCTGCCGAAACAGCGGGGAACACGCCCGAATTGTTGTTCTTGTAGAGACGAGAAGTGGCATCGCGACGAAGGATGAAAGAAGCGAGGTAGCGGTCGGCGTAGTTGTAATCGGCTTTACCGAAAACAGAGAACAACGCCCATTCGGCTTTACCGCCGCCGTTGGTTTGAGTGCCCTCACCCGAATCGATGTTCATGTAGTTGTCGTCTTCAAAGGCATATTGGTTGCGCCATGCCGAGATGTTCTCATAGCGGTATTTGATAGCCTCAACACCTGCGAGGACATTCAAATGATGGTTACCGAGGTCGAGATTGTAGTTGGCGGTGTTGGTCCAAGTCCATGTGTCGCCTTGACCGAAAGCGCGGCTCATGCTTGAAACATCTGAATCTTGAATTTTGCGACTGAGGGAGCGGTTGAAGAATTGGATGTGCTCGATACCGATGTTTGATTTGAGTGTGAGACCTTTAACCGGGAAAACTTCGAGGTAGGCGTTGCCAAAGATGCGCCAACTTTCGTTGCTGTTGTCGCGACCGTTGTAGAGTTCGTGCACAGGGTTGGCAATATCGCTGGCGCAGAGAGCGAGCGGGTTTGAGAAGTCACCGTTGGCGTCGGTAACCGGGATAGCGGGATGTTGACGCATAGCGGTGTAGGGGATACCGCGGTCGGAGTTTGTGCCATAACCACGGTCGTTCCATTGAGCCACCATGAGGTTCTCACCCACGCTGATGTAGTCGTTGACATTGTAGGTAGAGTTCAAGCGGAGCGAATAGCGACGATAGAAGGTGTAATCCATGAGACCGTCCTGGTTGATGTAGTTAGCCGAGAGCATCATCGAGCCCTTCTTGCCGCTGTTGGTGATTGTAGCAGAGATGTTGTTGGTCCAAGAGGGGGAGTAAACGGCATCTTGCCAGTCGGTATTTGCCGATTTCACGAGTCCGGTGGCGCCATCGAGGTATTCAACGAGTTGCGGAGTGTCGCCATTGCCATAGAAAGGATGACTTGGCTGGAGACCTGCGTTTTTGTTGGCAGTCCAATAAGCCTCGCCCCACTGCTGAGCGTTGAGCATTTTGTAGGTTTTGGCAACAGTCTGGAGGCTGGCAGAGTAGTTTACGTTGACTGTAAGCTTATCGCCTTTACCTTTCTTAGTGGTGATGATGATAACACCATTAGCGGCACGCGAACCGTAAATAGAAGCCGAAGCGGCATCTTTCAACACCTGGATAGACTCAATGTCGGCAGCGTTGAGAGAGTTGAGGTTCTCGGTGGTGGGGATACCGTCGATGATGTAGAGCGGGTCGTTGCCGTTGATAGTGCTCATACCGCGCACACGGATAGAGGTGCTACCGCCACCCGGAGCGGCGTCGGTGATGATTTGCACACCGGCAAGCTTTCCTTGCATAGAAGCGAGCATATTGGGGTTGGACTCGCTGATAGGGTTTTTGAGGTTCATAACCGAGACAGCGCCGGTGAGGTCCGCCTTGCGTTGGGTTGTATAACCGGTAACCACAAGTTCGTCCATCATTTGGGCGTCTTCGCTAAGCACCACCTTCACCGAAGCGGCAGCTTTGACGGTTTGAGAGGCATAACCTAAATAAGAGACTGTGATAGTAGAGCCGTTTTTCACGGTGATGGAAAAATTGCCATCAAGGTCGGTTACAGTACCGTTATTAGGTTTTTGAGTTTCAACTACCGAGGCACCGATAATCGGCTCGCCATCGGACGAAGTTACGTTTCCTTTCACAATGACATCTTGCGCCATCAAGCCAAGACATGATAAAAGAAAACAGAGGCTAAAAATAATTCTTTTAACTTGCATACATATAAAAGTATTTGGTTTAAGATAAAAAAGTTCCTTTTTGAGTTGTGAGGTTTATTCACCGATACAAAGGTCGAGTTTTCGACATGCCGGGGATGTAAAAAATGTATCTTTTTCTATAACTTTTGTTTCATACCGCCTAAAAATGGGCTGTGAAGCGTTTTTTTCAATATTTTTTGCAAGATATTTCGCAATTAGCAACTTTTTTCCTATGTTTGCACACCAATAATTTGCAGCGATGGATAAGGAGAATGACGACATAGAATCCGCCGAGTTCAAAGTTGAAATCGACGATGAGCAGAAGGAAGCCTTCACAAGTTGGCTCCCCGAAGATGAATTGTGGCGCAAAGAGAATCCCGATGAGCCGCACACGATAAATGTCGAGAACTGGGATCCTGTGCCCGAATGGGTGAGCGACTGGATAAACTGGTATTCCGACCCCAAAAACGATGGGAAGAAATATTGGTAGAGCGATTTAGCATAGATTATATTAACCATTGAAACTATGAAAAAAATATTTCTGATAATTGCCATCGCTATTTCGGGCATTATCAACGCTGAAACACCTGCCGATTGGGCAAAACTTTCGTTTTACGCCGACTCTAACGCCGTGCTCACCACACCGCCTGCCGTGGTGTTTATGGGCAATTCCATAACAAGGCATTGGGTGAATAAAAATCCCGAATTTTGGGCAAGCCACCCCACGTTTGCCGCACGAGGCATATCGGGACAAACAACTGTGAGGATGCTCGAACGCTTCCATGCCGATGTTGTGGCTCTGCACCCGCAGGCTGTGGTTATCCTTGCCGGTATCAACGATATTGCCGAGAATGATGGCGAAATTCCGCTCGAAGATGTTGCCGCCAACATCCGCACAATGTGCCGTATCGCCAAGGGGAACGGAATTGTGCCGATAGTGTGCTCGGTGCTCCCGTGCGACACTATAGCGTGGAACAAGCGCATCAAGCCTGCCGACAAAGTGATTGCCCTCAACAAGATGCTCAAACAATATGCCGCCGACAATGGTCTTGTGTATGTCGATTACTACACTCCGATGGCAACCGACAAAGGGGGCTTGAAACCGGAATACACCAAAGACGGATGCCACCCCGAGGCAGCTGGTTATATAGAGGTGATGAACCCCACTATCCTCGAAGCGATAAAACGCGCAGGCATCGACTTCTAAAGCAGTTTATCATCAAGGCATAAAAAAGGCATATCGGGAAAAAACTCGGTATGCCTTGCTTATTTCTATGGCTTGCCGCTCTTTTTATCGGACAGCGGCAAAACGCATTCTTACTTATTCGCTTCTGCTTCCAACTCCCTGTCGTACTGTTCAAAGAGGGAGTTTTTGCTCTTGTATTCCGGCACTACTTGCTTCATCTTGCGCACCATAGTGGGGATATCGACATTGCGAGCGTAGGTTTCGAGTTCGTCGGCTGCACTTTGAGCCTGTGAATAGTCATACTCACGCACTTTTGCGATGCGAATGCGGTCGTGGCTTGTCGGGAGGGTGTTCTCGGTGTTGGAAAGCACCTCCTCATAGAGTTTCTCACCGGGACGCAATCCGCTGTACTCTATCTTTATATCAACACCGGGACGCAATCCGGCAAGTTCTATCATCTTGGTTGCAAGGTCGTTGATTTTAACCGATTTACCCATGTCGAACACCACAATCTGATTGCCGGTGGTGATGGTTGCAGCCTCCATAACAAGGCGGCAAGCCTCGGGGATGGTCATGAAGAAGCGAGTAATGTCGGGGTGGGTTACCGTTACGGGACCTCCTGCTGCTATCTGCTCGCGGAAACGCGGAATCACAGAGCCGTTGGATCCGAGCACATTGCCAAAGCGGGTGGTAACAAACTTGGTCGAGCCTTTGATTTTGCCTTGCGAGATTGCAAGACCGAGCGACTGCACGTAGATTTCGGCAAGACGCTTGGTGCAGCCCATTATATTGGTGGGATTCACAGCCTTATCGGTCGAAATCATCACCATTTTTTCTACATTATATTCTATACACTTGTCGGCAATGTTGCGCGAACCGATAACATTGACAAGCACAGCCTCGCAAGGATTCTCCTCCATGAGGGGCACATGCTTATAGGCGGCTGCGTGGAACACCACCTGCGGCTTGAAGTTGCGGAATGCGAAATCGATGCGCGGCAATTGGCGCACATCACCGATTATGGGCACAAAATCGAGGTCGGGGAAGCGCCCTTCGAGTTCGAGGCGAATCTGGTGCATCGGAGTCTCGGCATTGTCGAAAAGCACAAGTTTCTTGACACCGAAAGTAGCCAACTGGCGGCACAACTCCGAGCCGATAGAGCCGGCGGCACCGGTTACCATCACCACTTTGTTGCGGAAACCGGCTATAATCTCGTCCATAGATATCTTAATCTCCTCGCGACCGAGAAGGTCCTCGATTTTCACCTCGCGAATACCTTTGCGCACCTTTCCGTCGAGCACTTCATCGATTTTGGGAGCCACAAGCACACGCACACCGCAATCGGTGCAGAACTTGAGCAATCGGTTCTGCTCATTGCGCGCCTCATCCTCGTTGGCAAAGAGGATGCTGTCGATATCGGTCTGAGACACAACAAGCTTCAAGTCTTCCGAAACATTGAAATTATACACGGGGAGGTTGTTGATGGTGTGATTCTGCTTGTTGCCAAAATCTATGAAACCAACCACCGCATAGTGAGGAGAGGAGGCGAGACGCTTTACAAGAGCCACCGATTTATCGGAAACGCCATACACGAGAGTGCGGGTGCGATGACGATTCTCATTGCCCTTGAATCTCACGAGGTCATAGACAAGCACCATTGCCACACGCATAGCCACAAGGGCGAAGCAGCTGAGCAAAGTGTCGCAAATCACCACAAGTGTGTCGGCACTCGAGAACGAAAATTCTTTGTAAACCATTAGAGCAAAAAGCATCAGCGCATCTTTGAGAAGCACCGCCATGCCCAATCTG
>JBJEKB010000150.1:0-3247 GCA_051878395.1 Muribaculaceae bacterium | reverse complement strand
GCTTCTTCCATCACTCCCTCGGCAACCAAAAAAGAGTTTGAGGGCAACCTCACCGTTGTTGTGTTCCCATTTCTCAAAGCCTCAAAAAAGGCTCCCGAGGCTACCGCCACCGAAATTGGCGAGTACATCAAAGACAATTGCGTCTATGTCCACTCATTCAACGTGGTGAAAGGGTTTCTCAACATCACTATCGAACCGAATTTCTGGACTCAGGTGCTCACACAGATCGCCGAGAATCCCGATTTCGGCTTCCGCAAAGCCGACGAGAATAGTCCGCTCGTGATGATTGAATATTCATCGCCCAACACCAACAAGCCGCTCCACTTGGGGCACGTGCGCAACAACCTCCTCGGTTTCAGCCTCTCCGAAATCCTCAAGGCAAACGGCTACAAGGTGGTGAAAACCAACATCGTAAACGACCGCGGTATCCACATCTGCAAGTCGATGCTCGCTTGGGAGAAGTGGGGCAACGGCATCACCCCCGAGAAGGCGGGCAAGAAGGGCGACCACCTCATCGGCGATTTCTACGTGGAATTCGACAAGCATTTCAAAGCCGAAGTTGCCGACCTTATGGCACAGGGAATGAGCAAGGAGGATGCCGAAAAGGCTTCGCCGCTCATGAACGAGGCTCGCGCTATGCTCAAGAAGTGGGAAGACGGCGACGAGCAGGTGCGCAGCGTGTGGAAGATGATGAACGACTGGGTGTATGCCGGTTTTGACGAGACCTACCGCCGCCTCGGTGTCGATTTCGACAAAATCTACTACGAGAGCAACACCTATCTCGAAGGGAAGGAAAAAGTGCTCGAAGGACTCGAAAAAGGTATCATGTACCGCAAGGAGGATGGCTCTGTGTGGGCAGATCTTACCGATGCCGGTCTCGACCACAAGCTCCTGCTCCGCTCCGACGGCACCTCGGTGTATATGACTCAAGATATCGGCACCGCCAAGCTCCGCTACATCGACTATCCCATCGACAAGATGATTTATGTCGTAGGTAACGAGCAAAACTACCACTTCCAGGTGCTCTCTATCCTCCTCGACCGCCTCGGTTTCAAGTGGGGCAAAGACCTCGTGCACTTCTCCTACGGCATGGTGGAACTCCCCGAAGGGAAGATGAAGTCGCGCGAAGGCACCGTTGTCGATGCCGACGACCTCATGGACACCATGATTGCCGACGCTCGCGATGTCGCCGAGGAGAAGGCGCGCCTCGCCGGATGTGAGAACGACGAAATCGACAACGTGGCTCGCATCATCGGACTCGGCGCTCTCAAATACTTCATCCTCAAGGTGGATCCTCGCAAAAACATGACCTTCAATCCCAAGGAGTCTATCGACTTCAACGGTAACACAGGTCCGTTTATCCAATACACCTACGCGCGTATCCGCTCGGTGCTCCGCAAGGCTGCCGAGGCAGGAATCGATTCCGTTTCCGGCATCTCCTCTGTTTCGCCCAACGAAAAGGAAATTTCGCTCATCCAACTCCTTGCCGACTTCCCCGCTGTGGTGGCTCAAGCCGGCAAAGACTACAGCCCTGCGCAAATCGCCAACTATGCCTACAACCTCGTGAAAGAATACAACCAATTCTATCACGACTACTCTATCCTCCGCGAGGAAGACGCCAATGTGAAGGGCTTCCGCCTCATCCTCTCCCAAACCGTGGGCGATGTGGTGCGCCGTGCAATGGCTCTCCTCGGCATCGAGGTCCCCGAAAGAATGTAATTCAGTGTTTTTCATACAAATATCTAAAATTATGGACAATTACGAAATGCAGAATAACCAAGAGAAAACTCTTGCGCTCAACAACTATGTGTCGGCAGTGATGCGCCGTGTCTATCTCAAAATGACAGTCGCGCTCCTCGTCACCGCCGCAGTTGCACTCTACTGCTCCACAAGTGCGCCGTTCCTCAATTTCATCTTCGGCAACTCGTGGGCTATCTACGCACTCCTCTTTGCCGAACTCGGTGTTGTGATTGCAATCTCGGCGCGCCTCGACAAAATCAAGCAGAGCACAGCCTCGTTGCTCTTCTACACCTATGCCATCCTCACCGGAGCCTCATTCTCCGTGATTCTCCTGGCATACACCGAGGAATCCATCTTCATCACATTCCTCATCACGGCAGCCGTCTTCGGCGTGATGACCCTCTATGGCTACGTTACACGCAACGACCTCACCAAGATGGGCACATTCCTCATGATGGCGCTCATCGCACTCATCGTGGTGTCGGTAATCAATATGTTCGTCGCAAGTAGCAACTTGCAGTGGATAATCTCATTTGCCGGAGTCGCTATCTTCATCGGACTAACAGCGTGGGACACCCAGAAAATCAAGCGAATGGCAGAAATGACCGACAATGAAAACGCAGGTAAACTCGCCACCATCGGCGCCCTCTCGCTCTACCTCGATTTCATCAACCTCTTCCTCTACCTCCTCCGCTTCTTCGGCTCATCCCGCGACTAAGCAACCCAAATCCCCCCAGCCCCGCCCCGCGGGGCTTTTTTTCGCCCGATACCTCGGGCGCAGCGTCCGCCCCAGCACCAAATCCGGTCAAAGTGCAACCCATTAGCCCCATTTCCCCCATTAGCCCTAAAAATCATCCCGGTTGGCGATAGCGCCCCGCGTCAGCAGCAATAGCTACCAGTGGTGCATAGCAGAGATGCGCCCCGCGTCAGCAGCAATAGAGCGCCGCGTCAGCAGCGCAAAACCGGGCGCAGCGCAGCGTCCGCCCTCTCAGCGCAGCAGCACCAGCCCTAAAACAACCTATTGGTCCCATTGGCCCTATTAGCCCTATCCCCAAGCTTATAACAGCGATAGCGCCCTGCGTCAGCAGCAATAGAGCGCCGCGTCAGCAGCACAAAATCGGGCGCAGCGCAGCGTCCGCCCCTCCGCCGCCGGCGGAGATTACCGCAACGCACAAATGTAGGGTGCCGCAAAGCGGCTAACCTGCTCATAACCCGGCACTTACGAAGTTGTGCCGGGATCGGCAATACATAGAGAGAATGCGTGCCAAAGGTACGCCCCTTGTAGCAAGGCGTCGTGTAGAAAAACACTACAAAGTTACAGCGCCATCGCCCCATGAATCCGCATTCCGCGACATTTCCCGCTTTTTAACACTCCTCTATCAGTGCTAATCTTGTCTATCATTAGCAAATTCGTAGGAAACAACACTTGCAGTGAAAATTCTTGTTCCCGGGCGACGTTATTTTTTTTAGGATGCCTAATAATTTTTATCACTATTGCAAATCTCAA
>JBJEKB010000149.1:0-14673 GCA_051878395.1 Muribaculaceae bacterium | reverse complement strand
GTAAGTATATCGCTTATTTGACGGGCACGGGGATTTTGTCGATGCGGCGTTGATGGCGGCCACCTTCAAAATCGCTGTTGAGATAGGTTTTTACTATCTCCACAGCCTCCTCATTGCTGATAAAGCGTCCGGGCATCACGAGCACATTGGCATCGTTGTGGGCGCGCGCAAGCTGAGCGAGCTCAGGCTTCCAGCAGAGGGCAGCACGGATGCCTTGATGCTTGTTGAGGGTGATGTTGATGCCGTTTCCGGTGCCACAGATGGCAATTCCGGGATAGCACTCGCCACTCTCCACAGCCTCGGCACATGGGTGGGCAAAGTCGGGATAATCGCAACTTTCAGCCGAATAGGTGCCGAAGTCGTGATATTCGATTCCGTTGTCGGTGAGATATTTAATCACCGCTTGCTTGGTCTCATATCCGGCGTGGTCGCTGCAGAGCGCCACAGCCTTGCCTTCTTTGAGTATCGACATAATTTCTATTTTTATAACGACTTGAGATGTGCAATACCATCCTCGAGGGTCTTGATTTTGCTCTCGGCGTCGGCTTTCTTCTTTCTTTCGCCTTCAACGACTGCGGCGGGAGCGTTGGCTACAAACTTCTCGTTGCTCAACTTGCCGTTGATAGATTTGAGGAAGCCTTGCATGTATTTGAGTTCAGCCTCGAGTTTCTTCAATTCCTCTTCCACGTTGATATTGTTGCCCAACGGAACGCAATATTCGGTGGTTCCAACGAGGAACGAAGCCGCGGTGGCGTCTTTTTCGGCAACTTTGCTGATAGCGGAGAGGTTGGCGAGTTTCATAATCACCGGTTGGAGCGGAGCCTCGGCATCGCCCACGAGATGGAGCTCGAGTTGCTCCTTGTTGGGGATGTTTTTCTGCAAGCGCACGGTGCGCACACCTGCGATAATCTCCTTGACAGCTGCCATGGTGTCGATAAGCGCCTTGTCGGGCTCGCCGGCAACAGGCATTTGGGCAACCATGATACTCTCGCCCGGCTTGCGCTCGGTGAGATGCTGCCACAATTCTTCGGTGATAAACGGCATGAACGGGTGGAGCATACGCAACAGCGAATCGAAGAAGCGCAATGTGGCATCGAATGTGGTGCGGTCGATAGGCTTCTGGTAAGCCGGTTTAATCATTTCGAGATACCACGATGAGAACTCATCCCAGAAGAGTTTATACACAGCCATGAGCGCTTCCGAGATGCGGAACTTGCCAAAGAGGTCGGCAACCTCGGCAAGAGTGGCATCGAGAGTTGCTTGGAACCACTCGACAGCGATTTTGCTGCTCTCGGGCTGCTCGACATCTGCCACTTCCCAACCTTTCACAAGACGGAACGCATTCCAAATCTTGTTGTTGAAGTTACGACCCTGCTCGCAAAGCGAATCGTCATAGAGGATATCGTTGCCGGCAGGAGCGGCGAGCATCAAGCCCATGCGCACACCATCGGCGCCGAAACGCTCCATCAATTCAATCGGGTCGGGCGAGTTGCCGAGCGATTTCGACATCTTTCTGCCGAGCTTGTCGCGCACGATACCGGTGAAATAGACATTGCGGAACGGCATGTCGCCATTATACTCATATCCCGCCATAATCATTCTGGCAACCCAGAAGAAGATGATATCGGGACCGGTTACGAGGTCGGCAGTGGGATAATAGTATTTGATTTCCTCGTTTCCGGGGTTGTTGATGCCGTCGAAAAGCGAGATGGGCCACAACCACGACGAGAACCAAGTGTCGAGGCAGTCGCTGTCTTGGCGCAAGTCGTCGATAGTGAGGCTGTCGTCGCCGCTTTGTTTCTTGGCGAGCGCGAGCGCCTCGTCGGCAGTCTCGGCAACAACATATCCGCCCTTGGGGAGGAAGTAGGCAGGAATGCGGTGTCCCCACCAGAGTTGGCGGCTGATACACCAGTCCTTGATATTCTCCATCCAGTGGCGATAGGTGTTCTTGTATTTCGGAGGATAGAACTTCAATTCATCGTTCATCACGGGAGCGAGGGCAATCTCGGCAAAATGCTCCATCTTCAAGAACCACTGCATGGAGAGTTTAGGCTCGATAGCCACATTGGTTCTCTCGCTGAAGCCCACCTTGTTGGTGTAAGGCTCAACCTTTTCCATCAAGCCCTTCTCCTGCAAGTCGATTTCGATTTGCTTGCGCACATCGAAGCGGTCCATGCCCACATAGAGCACAGCCTTCTCGTTGAGAGTGCCGTTATCTTTGAAGATGTCGATGCTCTCGAGGTTGTATTTCTCGCCGAGCATATAGTCGTTGACATCGTGAGCCGGAGTAACTTTAAGACAGCCGGTACCAAATTCGATATCGACATATTCGTCTTCAATCACCGGGATTACACGACCCACGAGAGGCACCATCACCTTTTTGCCGCTCAACCAGCGGTTCTTTGGGTCTTTGGGGTTGATACACATGGCGGTATCGCCCATGATAGTCTCGGGGCGTGTTGTAGCCACGACAGCATAGCGGCGACCTTGCTCATCGACATGAATCACCTCGCCCTCTTTCGGCTCGGCGGCGGCATCGGTGTCGTCAACCACATAGTAGCGGAGATAATAGAGTTTGCTATGCTCCTCTTTATAGACCACCTCCTCGTCGCTCAAAGCGGTGAGAGCCTTGGGGTCCCAGTTTACCATGCGCACACCACGGTAGATCAAGCCCTTGTTGTACAAATCGACAAACACCTTGATAACGCTCTTGCTGCGAGTCTCGTCCATGGTGAAAGCTGTGCGGTCCCAGTCGCACGAAGCGCCGAGCTTGCGCAACTGCTTGAGGATGATGCCTCCGTGCTCCTCGGTCCACGCCCAAGCGTGCTTGAGGAACTCCTCGCGGGTGAGGTCGGTCTTTTTGATGCCTTGCGCGGCGAGTTTGTTCACCACCTTGGCTTCGGTGGCGATAGAAGCGTGGTCGGTACCGGGCACCCAGAGAGCATTCTTGCCCTCCATACGCGCGCGGCGGATGAGGATATCCTGGATAGTGTTGTTGAGCATGTGCCCCATGTGAAGCACACCGGTTACATTCGGCGGCGGGATAACGATAGTGTAGGGTTCGCGCTCATCGGGAACCGATTTAAACAACTTGTTGTCCAGCCAATATTTATACCACTTTCCCTCTACTTCTGAGGGGTCGTACTTGGTTGCCAATTCGTTCATATCTGTAAATTTAATAAATTTCTGATTCCAAATTGCAAAGTTACACAAAAAAACGCGATTACACCCCTCATTTTCACAAAAATCGGTTGTTTGGTGGTGCTGTTTCATTTAAAACAGGCTTGAAGTTTCAAAATTTCTGCAGATAAGAGCGAAAAAAGAGGGACGCTCACGTGCCCCTCTTTCGCTTACTTAATTACTAATTTGTCTAAAAGTAATTATTACTTAACACTTATTTAATTATAACTTTTTCAACTTTTTTGCCTTGTTTCTTGATGAAAATGCCGTTTTGAGGTTCATAAACCTTCATTCCTTGAATGCTGTAGTATTCAACAGGAGCATCGGCATCTTCACTTTCGATGGCTTCAACACCGGTAGGTGTATTTTCCGTTACTTTGTACTTGCCTCCTTCTTGGTCAGTTGAGATGGTATATACTTTTGTCCAGCTATTTACAGCAATATCCACGGTTTGTTTTGAGCCGTCATTGAAAATTACATTCATAAGACCATAGTAGCCATTGCCATCTTTGTCTTTGAATGCATAGAGGTAATATGCCTCATCATCAAGCCACACTTTATCTTCTTCGGTGAATTGGTATCCTGACCATTTGGGAGTTAATGCAAATTCTTCTGACCCGGTATTTGGATATTCAACGTTCCAAGCATAGATGTATTTGGGTGTAAAACCCGGAGAATTTACTTTTACATACACTTTTACACCGCTGATTTCTTTAACTGTTGCTTCGATAGTGGCAACTTCTGAATTCTCTAAACCATCTTTCACTGCAATTGCCTTAACTACACAGTCGCTTGTGATTTCAAACGGATTGGTGTAGGGCATTGATGCGGTTGTAGGTTCTGTGCTATCTGTTGTATAGAAGATTGAGGCACCCTCGGTGTCGCAAGTGATAAATACGTAGTTGTATTTGCTGCAAGTGATTACTGGAGTAGCAACAGAAGCCGGTTCTGTTACGGTGATAGTCATAGCATCGAAATCGGCTTTGATATCGTATGTACCGGCAGCGATTTTCCAAGAGTTTGTATTCTTTGACATGTCTGCAGAACCGCCGGCGGAGATTTGGTAATTGTCGTATGCTGCACCATAGCGGTTTGCGTTGATTAAGTCCCAGTTACTATCGGTTTCTGCAAGAACTGTAACAAATGAGAAGTATCCATTGCCATTGCCATCACCGTCTGCAAGAGTCGCATTCTTAGCGACAAATGTGTTGCCTTCTTTAACCATAGGAATACCGACATTGGTTTTCCATGAGCCTTCAGGAAGGTTACCAATGATGTAAAGTTGATCGGGGGCAGTTTCTGCTTTAGCGACGAAGGTTGTTAACAAAGTGGCGAGTACCACTAAAAAAGATGTAATTCTTTTCATAATATAAAAATTTTTAAATTAATAACAGTCGGTTTATTTGATTGATATTCAATCGTTTTTATGACATTCCCATCATTGTGAGGGGAATGAATAGCAACGATTTTAGATATTTATTTTTCATTTCTTTTTTGGCTAATTTTTACGTTATATAAGAACAATCATAGATTTGTGATGCGTGCTAAGTTCATCGTCGCACAAAATTACTGTGATAAATACCGAGAGAAAATATGCCTTGACATCAAAAATATGCAATATGTAAACTAATTATTGCCAAAACATTGTCGATTTTGAAAGTAGAATATACCAAACAACAACCCGGATTTTACCATTTATGATGTTTGCCCTACATTTGCAATGAAAAGAAAATGGAGCACAATGCAGAAAGGAAATAAAATATTAAATGCCCTAAGTGATGAGAACTGCACACTTGCCACCATTCACGGCAGGAGCGGAGTGCTTGGATTTGAGCAACCCAAGGATTCCTATCTTTTGTTTACGATTACACAAGGAAGCCTTAAACTTATTTGCAATGGCGTGATGCGAGATGCAGTGGCAGGGGACATCTACGATGTGCCGCCCATAAGTTTCTGTAAATTTATCGACGCATCGCCGGTTACCGAGATTGTACTGCTTTATATTAGTTCCCACGCATTTAACATTGTCTTTAAGGAGAATATATTCCCCCAGCCGAGCATATATATTAAGAAGACAACATTCGGTCCCGCCATCCACGACAATCCCAAATACTCGCAGAAGTTTCTCGATAATTTGGAGCAACTTAAGATTCTGCTCTCCATGAAGCAAACCGACAAGACAGTGGGGATAAGGCTTGCACTCATTAAATATATATTGCTCGATTTGTATGACAAAACGATAAGCGAGGAGAAGTGTAAGGAAACAATGGTGAGTCCGCAAGCGATAGAATTGGTAACGGCTTTCCGGCATCTCATTAGCAGCAAGCCAATACCCGAAAGAAATCTCGATTTCTATGTGCGCAGGCTTGGGGTGTCGAGGCAATATTTATCCTTGGCTGTGAATCTGGTTTTGGGGCACACTGCCACTCAGTTGATAGACATCTACTGTTCCCGATTGGTGTGCATGGCGATTTACAACAACGAGAGCATAGAACGGATAGTGACAGATTTCCGATTTGCCAATGCTCAAGCGCTCAACAAATTTTTGAAATTGAATGTTGGCTTCACAGTGTCGGAATTGAAAAAGAATAATAAATAATGAGTATGTTTACCCCCCCCCATTTTTTACCGAATCAATTCCCTAAATATCAGCGATTTGCAATCCTGCGACTTGTCTTATTCATTGATTTTCGTGCGCTGCGGAACAATGAAATACTTGTGCGCGGGAAAAGAGCATGAGGCAACTGCAGGAATGATGGTTCATGCTCCGAGTCAATCCTCTTTAAGTATTGTTGAAATATCTCCCGACATTGAGTTGCTTGTTGTTGTGTGGTCGTGGCAGTATGCAATAATTTCTCTACCTGATTGGGATTGCTTTGACATGATATTCTATGCAAAAAGAATCGTTATGCCGCAGATGCGCTTAAGCGGCAAGCAACAGACGATGATGGAAAATTATATGAATAATTTTTGCAATTCTTTGAGCAATAGCAATCATTTATTTCATTATCAGATGGTTAATCTCACTTTCAATGGGATGTATCTTCTTATGAGCCAGTTTTTTGATGAATACGACAGCAAGAATGTAGATAAGGAGCTGAATAGCAATTCGATGTATAAACTTGTGGTGAAACTGTTAAAACTATTGCGAAAGGATGACAGCATTGCATACACAATCGAAGAGATTTCGGGGAAACTGAGGGTGAGTGTGCAATATCTGCAACGGGCAGTGCGCAGCGTGATGAATCTTTCGCTTGGGGAGTTGGTAGATTACTACAGGCTGTCTTACACCCACCGACAGTTGATGTTTACCAACAAGGATATCGACGAGATAGCCGAAGAAACGGGGTTTGCATCCACCAGTTCATTTATCCGCTATTTCAAGCACTACATGCAGACAACACCAAACAAATACCGCATGTTGAAATCCTATTCCGTGTATTAATGCTAAAGATGAGAAAAGGCGGCACGGAGCCGCCTTTTGGGTTATGGGATGGGGAACGTGCCGAGGATTATTCGGCTTCGTCCCAAGTGCAATCTACGAATTCAAATTTGCCGGGGGCAACCACTTTGAAACGAGCGGTGTAGGTGGCGCTGCTGCCGGTATATACACCGAAGTTGATGGTGTAAATCACATCGAGACCATCGATAGGAGTGGCATCGGGGTGAATTGCAGCAAGCGCGCCGGGCATTACCTCGGTTGTGAAGCGCTTCTTCATGAGTGCGAGGATGGCATCATCGTCCATACCCTCGTAGCCGGCGGGATATTGCTCGCGAGCCTTGGCAGGGCGAAGATCGACATTGCCTTGATAAGCCGAAGTACCGCAATAGTACTCGTTGTTGCCATAGCTCGACACATAGAAGTTACCATCCTTGATGCCGGTAGAGCCGAGAGGCTTATCGATGTTTTCATACACCCAATCAACACAAGCCTGATAGTAGAGAGTGCTGATTTCGATACCCTTACCTGCAGGGAGAGTGATTTCGACATTGGGGTTGTACATCCACTTGCCACCGGTTCTCACGAATTGAGCGCTTTCTTCAACCACGCCGGTGTTCTTAATCCATTGTGTGCCGTCGAAAGCATATTCATCGCATACAAACGAAGTAGCGCCGCTCTTGTAGAGTTTGTAACCTACAAGTATGCTGTCTTCCTCGCGTGCAAACGGATATTTCTCTTTGAGGTAGATAGGCAAGTAGAAATCGGGCTCTGTGAGGTTGTAGTATTTTTGGTCCATATCCTCATAATCCGATGGTTGAACCATATCGATAGATGTGTTGGCAGTCCACTTGTTGCCATCAAACGCATACACGGCAGTTACCTTCTCGTAGGGAACAAATGTGGGAGCGTCCTTGAGAGCGGGAGCTGCTGCGCCCGACTTGGCATCAACGAGAACGAAATTGACATATTTCTTGGAAGAAATCGACACAAGATAACCGGTGATGGTGTAGGAAACGCCATCGGCAAAGAGAGCCTTTTGCTCGGCAGTGGCTTGGTAAATACTGCCTTGCGATGCTTCGGCACCTTCTACATTAAAATTGATGAAGTTGGAAACTGCGGCTGTCGCAGTAAATTGGCAATATTGAGGGCTGAAGTTGCCTTCGCGCACTGCAGCGGCATCGAAATCGGCGCCGGTGAGCACTTTGGCAGCAGGATAAACCACCTTCTCATTGCCTTCGATAGAGACGGAGTAGTCCTCGGCAGTACCGGAAATCTGGAGAGCAGTACCAAAAGCCGAAACAGTTCCGGAAACCTTCACTTGGGTGCCCACAGTCCAGTCGGCAGCGGTGAAGCCGCTTGCATAATACACGAGGATAGAGCCTGAATTGTCGGTGAGGATGAAACCGCGGTTGCAGATTGCGCTAACAACACCCGACACAGACACGGCGTCGCCTTCAACGGCAGTGCCGAGCACCGAAGTTTTTTGGAATGTAGGAGGCTGGGGCTCATCGCCGCCGCTGCCGCTGCCGCTGCCGCCGCCGAAATTGGGCTCCTCATCGGCTTGGTTGTAGTTTACAACAATCATGTCGCCTTTCTCGGCATCGGGGAAACGATATGCGAGAAGTCCGGGGAGAGTAGCCTTGGCAGTAACAGAGGGAGTGAAAGCCTCGGCATATTCGATGTCGTCGTCCCAAGCGATGATGTAGTCGTCGCCGGTGAGAGTGTATTCAGTAGCCGAGCCGAAAGCCACAACCTCTTCGGGCATCTCGGCAGCAGTGTTGTAGGTAACTTTAATCGACGAGCCGTCGCTGAGAGTGAAATAGGAGAAATCGGGGTCGCTAAGGAAATTGGGGATATACTCCTTGGCGCTGATTTCGTTGGTGAAATAGTGCTGTGTGCCCACAGCCTTGAGTTGCTTGGAGAGAGCGTCACCCGCCTTGGCGATATTGTCAGAGTTTGCGGCAAGGTTGGCATAGTCGGCAGCGGTGAGAGTGTACTCCACAGTCTGCTTGTTGGTAGCAGCGGGGTCGCCTTCAAAGCCGTCCAACTTGTCGTTCCACGCATTCACATCGCAAGAAGCAACCGATGCGAGACATGCTCCGGCAAGTAATGAATATAATAGATTCTTTTTCATTGTTATCTAATGATTAATGGTTTAGAAATTAACTTTTAAGCGAACCGAGTAGGTGCGGCCGAAAGAGTAGAACACACGGTAGGCATTGTCCCAAGAGCCTGTTTCGGAAGTCGAAGTGTAGGCATCCATCACATAGTAGTGGTTGAAAAGGTTGTTGACATTGCCATAGAATGTAGCTTTGAGACCACCCATCTTGAAAGAGTAGCTTGCGTGCAAGTCGAGTTGATTACCCCACGGAATTTCCCAAGGATCTGCAACCGAGATAGTGGAATTGGCGGTGTAGTTGCTCGAAGACACTTGGTAGTCGCTGTAGTTGCGAGCGTTAACCACCCAGTCGGCACCGATGCGGAAGCCTTTGAAAGGACGGAAAGTAGCGCCGATAGAGCCGGTGGTCTGAGCAGAGCCACCCACTTTGATACCCTTCTGGTTGAGAGTGGCATAAGCGTGGTCGGCAGCCATTACACCCGAAGCGAGGTTACCGCGCAAGTCGCTGAGCGGCTGACCCAACTGGTTGTAGAAGTAACCGGTTGCATTGCTGTCCCAGATGTAGTCGCCCCAAGAGAGCATACCTTGGAGTTCAAACCAGCGAGTGGGGCGATAGGTGAAGTTAACCTCCACACCCATGTGGCGGGCATCCACACCTTGCATATTGAAGAAGTAGCGGTCGCCGGCATGCTCACCCGAAGTGATTTCGCCGCTGCGGGTAGTGGTTTTGTCCATCCAGCGAGTGTAGTAAGCATTGAGATTGGCTGCGAAAACCGGGTTGCGGAAACCGTAACCGATTTCGTAGGACATAATCTTCTCGTTAACGGCATCGGGGTTGGTGGCGTTGCTCACAGCAGAAGAGAGGAATGCGCCACCCGAATAGAACGGAGCACGGCTGATGAAGCCGAGGTTGAAATACACGTTGTTGTAACGGTCGATATTGAAATTGGCACCACCCTTCACGCTACCGCCGAGGAAGTTGAGTTTGTCGGATTTCTCGTGAGCCTTGTCGTAGTAGAAGTGGTCGATACGCCAATAGGTAGTGTTGTTAATCGAGCCTGAGAGCACGAAATTGAGGCGTTTGTCGAGCATAGAGTATTCAGCCTGTGCAAATGCGCCTTCTTGAGCGGTGTGGCCCACATAGTCGCGATACACCACGTCGCCCACACCGAGTTTCTCGTATTTCCAGTTGGGGTCGGCAGCGGCAGCATTATTTACAGCCTTCACATTCTTACGGCTCGAGTCGTCCATGAAGTATTCACCATCGTAGAGGTCAACAATCTTGTTGTTGTGGCGACCGATGTAGTAGCGGACATCGAGACCGGCGGTGAGCACGAGTTTCTGAGGGAGAAGTTCGTTGCGATAAGTCGAAACGACGCCATACCACTCGTGGTCGTTGTTGCTGCGGCTCATAACCATATTTGAACCGGTAGTGCTGTTGGCATTCATCTCTTGGATTTCATCGTAGGCAAAAGTGCCGTCGGCTTTGCGGAAGAGAGTGTTCACAACGCCATTGGAAGCGCCATACCACGAAGAGTTGCTGAGGCTTGTGCCGTTGTAGGTGCCGCGACCTTGACCACTGTAGCCACCACCGCGAGCAATCGACATATACAACGCTGTAGAGAGCGACGACTTGTGGTTGATTTGCCAGATGTGGTTCAAAGAAATCTGTGGCTTGTGATAGAAGTTGCGGTTGGAAGAGCGCACATTGCCATATTTGTCGTAACCGAAAGTGGGATTGTACTTGTAACGGAGGTCATCGCCCATCCAGTTGCGCACATCCTGCCAGCCTTCGATGGTGAGACCATCTTGCGAGCTGCGCTTGTTGTGGTTTTGAGGAGCGCCAAAAGCGGTCAAAGAGAGTTGGTGAGCATCGTTGATACGCTTCGAGATATTGATGAAATAGTTGAAGCCCTCAAAATCGGTGCCTTGGATATAGCCATCGCCTTTGCGGTGCGAGCCGAGGAATGTAACAGCCCATCCGTTGTCCATCAAACCGGTGGAGAAAGAGATACCCTCTTGGTGCAAGCCGTCGTTGCCCATGCCATACCACACCGAGCCGCCTTTCTTGGCGTCGAGCGAGCGGGTGATGATGTTGATAGTACCACCCACCGAAGGAGTAGAGATGATAGAGGCACCAAGACCGCGCTGAGTCTGCATCGAAGAAGTAACATCGCTAAGACCAGCCCAGTTGCTCCAATAAACGCCGCCCCACTCCATATCGTTAACGGGGACACCGTTGATCATCACAGCGACATTGGCAGCCTGGAAACCGCGCATGTTGATTTTGGAATCACCAAAACCACCGCCATCCTTGGTTGCCCACACACCGGGAGTGGTCTTGAGCACCTCGGGGAACTCTTGGTTACCAAGTTTCACATCGATAGTGGCAGCCGAAACTTCCGACAAAGCCACAGGGGTCTCGCGAGTTTTAGCGACCGACTGAGTTACCACGACGTCGTTGAGCATTGTCGATTCAATCTCCAAGCCGATTTCGCCCAATTGAGCGGCTGATTTCAACTTAAGCGGCTTGTAACCAATCGAAGTAATGACAATAGTCTCACCCTTGGAAACTTTGATTGAAAACTGTCCATCGATATCGGTGGCAGTGCCGACCGACGTACCCGGAACCTGAATTGTGGCACCGATAACAGGTTGTCCCTGCTCGTCAACCACGCGACCGCGGCAATTAATGACACCCGATGCGGCAAGCACCTGAGTCGCCATCACAACAATTGCAGCAGCCAAGAGAAAAAGTCTCTTCATACTTGTGATTATTAAATAATTATTATAATTTAAGTTAATTTTGAGATTACAATTACCATTCGTCTATGCAAAGATAAACTAAATATAATTAATCACAAAATAACTTACTCACTTTAACCATATTGTTACCATAATAGGAAATAACAAAATAAAACTTTGATTTCTATTTTGATATTCATTTCGTTTGCATTATCTTTGCAAAAATTTACCATTTAAAATTATAACACACTTTTTGTAACTATTTGAAATGAGAAGATGGCGTATCGAAGACAGCGCTGAACTTTACAATATCAGCGGTTGGGGATTGAAATATTTTTCAATCAACGATAAGGGTCATGTGCAAGTAACACCTCAAGAGGGGCTTGCCGCTGTTGATTTAAAAGAGGTAATGGACGAACTGCAAGTGCGCGACATAACATCGCCGGTGCTTTTGCGTTTCCCCGACATCCTCGATAATCGTATTGAGAAACTTTCGCGATGCTTCAAACAAGCATCTGCCGAATATGACTACAAGGCTGAAAGTTTCACCATCTACCCTATCAAAGTGAACCAGATGCGACAGGTGGTAGAGGAAATCGTGTCGCACGGCAAAAAATTCAACATCGGTCTTGAAGCCGGTTCAAAACCCGAATTGCACGCTGTGCTCGCGCTCACCATCGCCGAACATTCACTGATTGTGTGCAACGGCTACAAGGACAAAAACTATGTGGAACTTGCGCTCCTTGCCCAGAAGATGGGACGCCGAATCTATCTCGTGGTTGAGAAACTCAACGAGTTGCGCCTTATCGCACAAATCAGCAAGCGACTGAATATCCGCCCCAATATCGGCATCCGCATCAAGCTCTCAAGCAGCGGTTCCGGCAAATGGGAAGAATCGGGTGGCGACCAAAGCAAATTCGGTCTTAACTCGAGCGAGCTCCTCGAGGCTATCGACTTCATGGAGCGCAACAACCTCAAAGACTGCCTGAAACTTATCCACTTCCACATCGGAAGCCAGATTACAAAGATTCGCCGCATCAAAAACGCCTTGCGCGAGGCTTGCCAATTCTATGTGCAGCTCACCAAGATGGATTTCGACATCGATTTCATCGATATCGGCGGCGGTCTCGGTGTTGACTACGACGGAACTCGCAGTAGCGCAAGCGAGAGCAGCATGAACTACTCAATCCAGGAGTATGCCAACGATGCCATCTCGGCGCTTGTCGATGTGTGTGAGAAAAACGATCTCAAACAGCCCAATATCATCATAGAGAGCGGACGCTCGCTCACCGCCCACCATTCCATCCTCGTTTTCGAGGTGCTCGAGACCACTCAACTCCCCATCTGGAACGATGGCGACGAAGTGGGTAGCGACGAGCACGAATTGGCTCAGGAACTTTATGAAATTTGGGACAAACTCAACCAGCCGCGCATCTTTGAGAGTTGGCACGACGCCTTGCAGATTCGCGAGGAGGCTCTCGACCTCTTCAGTCTCGGACTTCTCGACCTACACACCCGTGCAATCATCGAAAAACTCTTCTGGAGCATAGCCCGCGAGGTGAGCGAAATCTCCGCCGGACTCAAACACGCGCCCGAAGAATTGCGCAAAGTAACAAAGATGCTCCCCGAGAAATATTTCTGTAACTTCTCGTTGTTCCAGTCGTTGCCCGATTCGTGGGCAATCGACCAGGTGTTCCCGATAATGCCTATCCAGCGCCTCGACGAGAAGCCGGTCCACAATGCCACCCTCCAGGACATCACCTGCGACAGCGATGGAAAAATCAACAACTTCATCTCGGCTCACGGCGCATCGTCGTCGCTCCCGGTGCACGCACTCAAGGGCAATGAGCCTTATTATATAGGTGTGTTCCTTGTGGGCGCCTATCAGGAGATTCTCGGCGACATGCACAATCTCTTTGGCGACACCAACGCGGTGCACATCAGCGTGTATAAAGACCGCTACGAAATCGACCAGATTATCGACGGCGAAACTGTCGATGAAGTGCTCGACTATGTGCAATACAACCCGAAGAAATTGGTGCGCAACGTAGAGGCGTGGGTTACTTCGTCGATGAAGAGCGGCAAAATCACACCCGAGGAGGGCCGAGAGTTCTTGAGCAACTACCGTTCGGGACTCTACGGATACACCTATCTCGAAAAATAGTCGGCGATGCCACATCGGTATTTCCTACGGCTTGCATATAACGGAGCGCCTTTCCACGGCTGGCAGTCGCAACCCAATGCGGTGTCGGTGCAAAGCACCATCGAGAAGGCACTCTCGACAATTCTCCGTGCCGACACCCCTATCACCGGTGCAGGACGCACCGACACCGGGGTGAACGCCCGCGAGATGTATGCCCATTTCGACACCGCCGAGCCTATTTCCGATGCCGAATCGTTGCTCAAGCGCGTCAATTCGCTCGTGGGACGAGACATTGCGCTCTACTCCCTCTGCGAGGTGGCTACCGATGCCCATGCCCGCTTTGATGCCACCGCGCGCACCTACAAATATTTTGTGTCGCACACAAAGTCGCCGTTCAACTATCCCCACTGCTGGTTTTGCCACACACCGCTCGACTATGAGGCGATGAACATAGCCGCGGCGGCGATGATGGAGTATAGCGACTTCACCAGTTTCTCGAAGCTCCACACCGACGTAAAGACCAACATCTGCCACATCACCCATGCTCGCTGGGAGGAAGAGGGGGAGTATATGGTGTTTACCGTTACCGCCGACCGCTTTCTCCGCAACATGGTGCGAGCCATCGTGGGCACCCTCGTCGAGGTGGGACGCCACAAAATCGGGCTCGACGAGTTCAGAGCGGTAATCGAGAAAAAAGACCGCTGCTCCGCCGGAGTGTCGATGCCGGGCAATGCCCTGTTTCTCTGGCAGATAGAGTATCCCTACAAGGTGATTTAAGCAAAAACGCAATTTTTTTTGAAATTTTTCCCGCGACCGTGCAACTTTTTGCATGGTCGCGTCGTCTAATACACAAAAACATAAACAAACTAAACATTTTATACAACAATGAAATCTTTCAAATTCCTACTCACTCTCTTTGCTATTGCAATGACAGTAGCCGCATCGGCAGCATCACCCAAACGAATCACAGCTTCCGGGAAAACCGAGACAAAAACCTACAACGTGGGCAACATCCACGCTTTGAGCGTCTCGGGCGCCATCGAT
>JBJEKB010000148.1:0-14731 GCA_051878395.1 Muribaculaceae bacterium | reverse complement strand
TGCAGAACCCGTGAAGAATTTCTGCGCTTCGGATTCCGGGCTGTCTCTCCTCGGACGGATTTGCACAAGGGTCTGTCCTGTCGTTCCTTTCTGCTTGCTGAAACGTGTCGGGATATCCTCGAGGAAGTCGTGAACCCAGAACGATGTGTTCACAATCTTAGACTGCTTGATTTCATCTCCCGGCATACTTCGGCTGTTTTCGTCTCTTGGAATTTTGAGGAATGCGAGGCTTCCGTCATCTTCCATCATCTGTTTGTTATAGTTGTCCATATTAAAATTTATTTGACGTTATAATTGACCCCTGCTCCCCATTGTGCAGAGGAGCGAGGGTCGGGGGACGAGGGTCGGGTTAACGGGGTAAAAAGCAAAGGCGAGAGCCGAAGTACGCATCCGTATTCGAGGGAGAGTAATACGAGAGCGCGTAAGCGAGACCCGCATTCGCACCGCTAAGCGCGCTACCGCCGAACACGACACCACGGAGGGTCTCTGTCGTGGGGATGTTCGTGTAGTGGTTGTCGCAGAAGAATGTGCTGCTTCCTGCGCCTGTGCAAATGGTCGGCATGATATCGCCCTCCTCTCCGAAGATGATTTCCTTGACGTATCCATCGTTTCGGGCTTCGTTGCCGACGTGATGGTATCCGTCGTCGCCGTTGTCTTTGAAAAGTTCAGGGTCGGAACATACGAAGACCTTACTGAGTTCGTCGCCGCCGTTTTCTGCTGTCGGCGAAATACGGACATTAATGCCATCCGTCCACTTAAATAGATGACCGAATGGGTTCTCTATGCCACGATAGCGTGGCACGTAAGTGGTGAGTCCTGCGGCATCATATTCGGTAGGCATCTCGAAAGGAACGGCACCTGTGCCGTTGCCGAGGCTGTCAGTGTAGCCGCATGGAATGAATGGATAGTAGCCATTGAAATCGTTCCATTTTATGCTGCTAATGTTTGTGACACCTGCACCGAGACCGCCTTGCTTATAGCCCTCTGCGGTCGGTTCTGCGTTGTATTCCGCCTGTGAATTGAGATTTGCATACTCGACTACATAGAGCCAGAATAGCGTCTTATAAACAGCGTAGGTCATGCAGTTCCACTCTGCGGAGTCGGGCTTGCGCTTACGGGCAAAGTTGCGGAATGAGGTGAGGCTGATAGCTGTCGCAGGGACACCGAGTTGGCTCTTGGCGCTGCCGTCGAGCGTGGCGTTGTTGTTGCCACCTCGATAGTCGGCTGTATCGTTGGCTACCGATGCGAGCATGCTTGTGGAGCGTTGAACTGTTGCTTCGTAAGACGATACGTAGCATTTTGGTACTTGGTGGTAACCGGGGAGAGGAAATTCCGAAAGCATCACACGCTGCTTGTTTCCGTCCGTGATGAAGCGTCGGTAGTGGAGAGGAATTTCCACCATGACCTGTCCGTGCGAGCCGTCTCGGTGTTGTCCTGTCCAATCTTTCGGATCGAGGTATTCCACTACCTTTCCATCGTCGTTGAGAAGACAGCCGCGCATTCTGCTTTGAATGGGCAGCGATTGGTGGAGAGAAAGATTGCCGATTCGCGTGCAAATGGGCGAACTTACGGTCGCGTCTCGCTCAATGCCGTATGCGCATTGTTCCTCGAGGTAGGGTAGGAGTGTAGCAAGAGCGGCTTTCTTGCTTTCGCCATCTGTGTCGAGAACTTCCACGTAGAGTTCGTAGGGGTTTGTGCCTTTGACGTTAGGCAAATCGGAGAGTCGCTTGCCATTCTGAAACGCTTCAATAAGTTGCTTGAGGAGTGTTTCTTCTGATGTTGTAAATGCCATGTTTTAATTTTATTAATGTTAATATTTAGTTTAAAAATAAAGCTCCGCTTTCTGTTATTCGGAGTATATTCCGGGAATTTACGAGTCGAAGAGTTGGGTTTTCCACTCTGATGATGATTGTCTTTGCAAGTGCGGTATTGCATGTGGGGATGACCTGCACTTCGCTCGCTCCGAGTCCTATCACTCTAATACGCCCTGTTTGGTCAATTCTCACGGCTTGATTGTCCGAAATAAAGATTATATTTGGCATTGTGCCATCGGGCTGTAACGTTGCTTCTATGACGTTCTCTGCAACATTCCCGAAGGTTATCCGCTCTATTGACGAGACTGATAATCCTGACGGAATAAGTTTTGCAAGAGCGGCTATCGTCTGTGCTGTAGCTGATTTAGCCGCTTCCGTGGCGGCTTCCGCATCGTCTGTCGCTTTTTCGGCTGCGGCTGTCGCTATAACTGCATCGTTTTTTGCCGATGTCGCATCGGCTGCAGCATCGTTGGCTTTCTTGGCTGCTGCAGCCGCCGTTGTCTTGGCTGCTTCTGCTGCTTCTGTGACAGTGATAGTGGCATTTTCGGCTGCATCATTGGCGTTCGATGCTGCGGTGTTGGCATCGGTTGTGGCTTTATGCGCCGATGTGGTCGCAATTTTGGCATTAGCGGTCGCTGTATTGGCGTTTGCCGTAGCCGTCTTTGCGTTTAAGGTTGCGGTATCTGTCTCGGTTTTCGCTTGTATGGCGGCTTCCGTGGCGGCTTCCGCATCTTGCACAGCCTTGCGTGTCTCGTCCTCGATAAATTCGAGAGAAACCCTGACAGAGCGGTTGTTTGCGTCCGTTCCGATTGTGAACAACCCCTTTAGAGTTGAGTAGATGGGTAATTGAGAAATCTTTATCTTTTTCATTCTGATATATGTTAATTGTTGAACCTTATTGCTCTATTGCCTGTCAGTCGTAGTGTTGCCCGGTTGTTCACGAAACGCACCGAGGGATACTTAAAATAATCCGGGAGCATCTCGATTGCGTCCTCTCCGTCTTCCGTGAAGATGATGTTGCCGTCTTCTGAGGCGAGAACGTAATCATCGACATCAAGGCGGAAGGAGTGCGTGAATGTGAGGGTCAGCATGAATTCGAGCCATATCTTTTCAGTCGGGTAAAACTCCGAGACGCTTGCGCTTTTGTAGTAACAAGGGAATGTCTGCTCTATTTCAGATACTTCCAGCATTCGCTCGTTGGGTCTCGTGAGATCGAATAAAAGCGCATCGTAGTTACGCCATAACTCATCGAGAGTGTCCGCTCGCATGAGGCAGTTCAGTTTCACGTCCTTGCTGTTGAATGTCACGAATGCTCCGTCATATATAGCCCCGGGTTGGGACGAGATATTGCGAAGCATATTCTGCTTGACCGAGGCGGTCTTCATGACTTCCGAAAGACTTCCATCTAAAATACGGCATCCGTAGTCTGTGAACGGTAGTCCATCAATGAGGTAGTCTTCTTTCCTCGTCATCAGGCTGCTCGGTTCTTTGTACTCGTAGCCTTTGAGAGGAAAGTCGTTGCTTAATTTGAGGGTTATGAAGCCGAGCATATGCGCATGGTCAAGGTTTGGCATCTGCGTCATCCGGAGCGTGAACTGCCGGTGGATATAGGCGCAGTTAAATTCATGATATGCGCCATCGGAAAGCAAGGCGATGAATTCTGCAAAGCGACTATACAGCCCTGCGTAAGCGACACGGAGAGAGGCTTCTCTTGTGTTGAGCTTCGGGTCGGATAGGTCGGCTTCGATTCCGTCCTCCTCTTGCCAATTGTTAGACTCTACGCTCTTGAGGGGAGCGTATGAGATTAACTCGTTCCACCCTCCACTGACAACATAAACGCCCCACGTCTTGTATGCGTCGTAGCCGTCGATGTATAGTCTCCCGGTCATCATATAATTATTGCGTGGTCGGTCGTCCTGCGGACTATGTCTGTTGATATGCCGGTTTCTGTGTGCACAACAGCCCAACCCGAAGCGAGCACTATTGCCGATGCTCCGTGCATCGTGATGATTGTGTGTTGTGCGCAGGTGTCGCACTCGATTGTCGCCGTCGTCTTACCGATAAGGACTGCGGTTTCCGGGTTCTTGAGCGTGATGTTGCCGGCATCAATGTAGAAGCCGTATCGTTCCGGGTCATACGGTTTGAAAAGCCGTAAAGTGGCGAGGTTAGGGAAGTTTGCAGCGAGGCAGAACTCCAACCCTTGCGGAGATGTGAAAAGCCGGGCTATTCCTGCGATATCCTCTGTTCCTCTGAACATATCACAGACTGCGAGTTTCCGTGCTACCTCGGTCTTATGCGAGGCTTCGCAGCGTTGTCTGCGTTGCTCCTTGGCGATGAGCCATTGGCTGTGTATCCGGTCTATTAATTCTTTTGCTTCCATAAATCTATTATTTAAGTCTTATGCCTTTTGTAGCTATGTCGTCGAGGGTGCTTGCCATCTCTTTGACATTTCCCTCCATTCTCTCAAGTCGTGCGCCGAAGCCGTCCGTCTCGCTCTCGATGTTCATCACGCTCCGCAGTATTGACTGTGTAGCTGACAAGAGCATTTTGGTCGTTTCGTTTATCGAGAAGGTGTGGCTCTGAACCGCTGTCATTCGTCCGTTGAGTTCATCGATGCTGTCTTGGTCTGCATTCGCGATTCCTTTTTGGGATGCTTCTCGTGCATCGTCGGTTATAGTGAACATATTCTTGACGCTGTCCGGCAGATTCTCCCATATTGCGGCGAAATCCGAGCCAACCGCGTTGAGATCATTCGCAAAGCCGCTCATCGATTCTATCACGGCTTGCAACCCGACGAACTGACCGTCTTTGAACCACTTCGCCTTATATTTGTCGAATATCTCTCCGAGCGGTTCTTCGAGATATTTTTGTACGAGCATGCGTTTCATGATGTCCGCGACAATCTCGTTCACCTTGTCTCCCCATGCTTGGGCTGCGTCCTCACCGGCTTGGAATGCTTCGATGAATGCGTCCGCGAGTTCCTCGGCGATACCTGTAGCAGAGTCGCCGATTATGTCCTCGACCATCTCGTTAATCAGTTCTATTGCCTGTTGTCCGAGTTCCTCTATTTTGTTTTTCCACTCTTGGATTTTACCGCTGTCCGAGTCTTTCTTCGATGCTTCTGCGTTTATCTGTTCCTGCATCAGTATCTGCTGTTGGGCGATGTTCTTGAGTTGCTCGTTGGCGTTTTTGTATCTGTCTGCACCGAGAGCCTTATCTGCTGTGTATGCCATCGTGCTGTAGGCATAGGCGAGTTTCTCTGCAGTCTTCTGCATCAGTTCTTGGTTGCGAGATGCGCGGCTTGTCAGTGTGATTATACGTTGCCAGCCTTGCTGTCCTGCAGCGAGTTCATTGCGGGTCTCCACGAGGGCTTTATTAAGTTGGCTGATTGCGGTTCCGTATTGTTGTTGAACCCTGCCTATGTCTTGATGGTCAAGTTCCCATTGTAGTTGGTCTATGCGATCTTGCAAGTGCTCGATTTCCTTTTGCTTCTTCTCGTCATCGTTAAACAAACTCGCTATCTGCATCGCTATCTGCATCGCTGCGGAGATTATCGTGAGGATTACCGATGCTTTCTCCATCTTTGAGATTGCGCTCGCTCCTGTTTTTGCAGTCTCTTTCACTCCCGTGCTGCTCATGTTGACGAGTTGTACGATACCGTTAATCATCGTGAGAGTGGATGTGGCGAATTGTCCGCACTCGGAGATGATTTCCCCGATAGTTCCTCCTACCGTTTCTCCCATCTCCTCGAAGGTGTCCTTTACATCGTTAAGAGTCTTATAGAGGTCTTCCCATTCTTTTATTGTGCGCTTGCCGGGATTTGCTTGGTTCGTGGCATTTGCCTTGTTAACTGCCTTCTGTGCGGTGGCTACCTTTGCCCTTGCTACAGCGAGTGCTTGTGGGTCGGCACTGCTATCCTTTTCGAGTTCTTCGAGGTTCTTCCGCGCACGCTCGAGGACTGCGTTGAGTTGTTTGAAAGATAAGTTGGCTATCTCCTCGCACCATGCTTGGTATGTTTCCTCTCGCGATGCAAATTGTTCATCCACAGCTCTGAGGGCTTCTTCCTCCTGTCTGTTGACTTCGTCGAGGTTTCCTTGAGTTACTCCATTGCGGAAGACCTTGTTACCATTGGCATCTGTTTTGAATGTTCCGTCTCCATTTTTCGCGTAGAGGGCTTCTCGCTTGAGGGCATACTCCTCTGCGATTTTGGTGCGCTGCTGCTCGTATGTCATCACATCTTGAAGCATGGAGTCAATGCTTTTTTTGTTGGCTACCTCGAATGACCGGGCTACCAATAACCCGAATTCTTCAATCTGTTTCTTCTGCTCCTCAGTCAAATCGTCGATTGTGAGCTTTGCCCGGATTTCTCGGTACATCTCCTCTCTCTTTCCCGGGTCTTCCTCCCACTTGCCGTCTTTGTTCTTTCGCATGAACAGCGTTGGGTCTGCATCTTCCATGATGCGCATTTGCTCATTGGCAAGGTTATCGAGAAGGTCTCGCTCCCTACGTTTGTTCTGTTCCATGAGACGGTCGTAGTTGAGTTCGTTCTGCATCATCTCCTTGTCGATACCCTCTTTCATGGCATCGATTCGGGTTTGGCGGATTTCAAATTCCGAGTCTCGGATTTGGTCTTCAACTTGCCGGGCGTATTCTTCTTCCTGCTTTCTTCGCGCTGCTGCTGCATTAGCGAACATATCAGCGTTCTGCTGATTCATGTCTGCTTTGTTGTTGCTGCCGCTTCCGATAGAGTAGTAACCGAGTATCTTGTTATATCCGGCAATCTTTGCACGTAGAACACTCCCTTTCTGCCCTTTGGCTTCAATGTCAGTAAGCGCAGCAAGTTCGATTTCCGCCTCACTTTTCAACTTCTCCCAGTATGCTTTATTTTGCGTCACCGGCTTCTTGTCGTCCGTCTTTTCTCCCGGCTTCTTGTCGTCATTCACACCGAAGCGGAGACGTGCGTTTTGGAGAATGTTGGCATATTCTTCTTCTCCTTTTCTCGCTTGGTCTGTGAGTGCTTCAAGAGGGTTGTATCTGTAACTCTGCGTACCTCTTGTGATTATTTCATCGAACTGCGACAGAAAGCTCTGCGACCAGTTACTCTTTCCGCTGATAACATCGTTGATGGTCTGTTGGTGGGCATCTGCAAAAGCTTGCCCTTTCTTCTTCTTGATGTAATCGTATATCTTGTCGTATCGCTCTTTGTATTGATTGGCATACTCCTCTCCCTCTTTATCTATATACGTCTCCATCGCCCTCGCACGAGCGGCTTTGTTTGCAGCGACTCTTACAGCGTCGTATGCGGCTTCGACATCTTTCAATGAGGCAATCTCCGAATTTAGTCCGTTCAGATAGTTGCCGTATTGGTCGAGGATTGCTTGCTTGGCATCTCGGTATTCCTCTGTTCCCTCCTTTGCCTTGCGGAGCCGGTCGAACATCACATCTATTTGCACTCGTTCTGCCGCCCATGAACCGTTGCACTCGCTGATCGCATTATTAAGTCTTTTCTGTGCTTTCTCTGCTTCGGTCTCGTAGGTTATGAGTTTATATATGCCGTATCCAAGAGCGGCGACAGCGGCTGCTGCAAGTGCGAACGGGTGTGCTGAAATGGTGGCGTAAAGGGTACGCACCACTCCGATGAGTTTCGTCTTGACTATCGTAAGGGCAGAGGTCGCACCGGTGTTCGTCATCGTCTCTGCCGTGTTGACTGCTGCTGCAGCAGAGTCCTCTGCCGTGGCTATTGCGTTCTGCTGATGTGCGGCTGCATTCATCTCGGCAGTCGCAGTGTTGACTGCTTCGACAGCAGTTTCTTTCTCTTTTTGAACTGCGAGGAGTTCAGCCTTGAGCGCGGCTATCTCCTCTTGCTTGGCGTTGAATGCGACAGAGTCTCCGTTATCGAAGAGAACTTCTGCTTCTGCTTCGAGGGCGTTGATTTTTCCTTTAATTTCTTCCTCCCATTTCAATGCTGCAGCAACGTCCGCCTGTGAAGCCACAAGACGCGCTTTTGCTGCGCTCTCGGTTATTGCCAATGCTTCGAGCTGCGCTTGTGCTTCTGCCCGGAGCATGGCTATTTCCTGCGCTTTCTCCTGCGTGATGTGTCCGGCTGCCACTGCTTGTTGGAGTGAGGTCTGTGCTTCGGCTTCCTTTTCAGGAATTAGGGCGGAAAGGGCAGCCATTTCGGATTCGAAGGCTTCCTTTACAGCCATGTCTTTTGCGCTTATCGCAGCCTGTATCATGGCTTCGTTGGCTATGACCGCCGCCTTATAAACTCCGTATGTGCCGACAATCACAGCGAGGATTTCTGCAATTGTTTCGTAGTCCTTGACGAGGTACGTGGCTCCGTTTATTGCACCAGTTATAATCCCTTGAGAGGATTCTCCGATGCTGTTGTAGAGGTCGTCGATTGCTCCCTGCAAATTCGAGATCGCACCGTTTATGCCGTGGCTTTGTTTCTCGAGCATACCGTGGAACTTTCCACCTGCGGCGGTTGCCGACATGAAGGCTTCGGTTACCATCTGAGTGGAGATTTTCCCTTTCTCCATTTCCTCTTTCAGTTCTCCGATTGTCTTTCCTGTCTTCTCGCTGATGACGGATAGGGGGTTGAAACCTGCGTTAATCATTTGGAGAAGGTCTTGCCCCATGAGCTTGCCTGTCGCGCTCATTTGGGAGAAGGCAAGCGTGAGCGAGTTGAATTTCTGCGCATCGCCCATCGAAATATCTCCGATTGCCCGGAGTATCGGCATTACCTTTTCCGCTTCAATGTTGAAGGCGAGCATTGTCTGTGCTCCTTGTGCGAGGTCTTTCATCATCATCGGGGTGGAAACGGCGAACTGCCGGATTTCTCCGAACAGCGCATCTCCTTTGGTTTTCCCGGCGAGGGTCTCGAATGAAATTTGGAGACTTTCGATTTCTCCGCGTACTTTTATGATTTCCTTTGCAAATTCCGAGACTTTGCTTATTGCAAAAATGCTTCCTACGGCTTTAGCGATTTTGTTGAATGACGCATCCATACGATTGCCCTCATCCTGCGCTGCCTGTCCGATGCTTGCGAGGATGTTCCGGGATTCTGCCGCGTCCTTGCTGAGTTGCGAGTTGTCTATGCCTGTGGCGTAGAATAGTCTGCCGTTGTCGGTGTTCATTTTTGCCTTATTCTATGGTTTCGAGAAATGCTCGTACTTTTTCTTTGTTTTTGGGGTCTCCTGCATCTATCTCGTCATGCTTGCCCTGCTTCTTGTCTTTGGGGCTTTTGTATGAAGGGAGCGATGCGCTGTAAAGAGTTAGGTTGGCGTAACTGAGATTATACAAGACGTATTCAACCGGGAGGTTAAAAGCCTTTACTATTCCTGCAACTACTGCCCAGATGCTGTCGCTTAGGTTTCCACTTTCGTCGGGCGCATCAGATTTATCCCTGTCAGGAAAGTGGTAAGCCCGAAAAAATCCGCGACCTGCATTTTCATGAGTGCTTTCGCTATTAGGCTGTGCAGGTCTCTTGGTGTCAGTTCTTCCATCAGTTCTCGCACCATCAGTTCCTTTTTACTCTCAGTTTTGACGACCTCTTGTTTTGTGCTGAATAAGCCCCATAGATGCCGTTTTTTTTCGATGTGCCGGCTTTTTACGGTGTCGTTGATATGTTTAGCCCCGAGGATTAAAGTTGCGGCTATTTCGCCTAATACTTTGCAATCCTTTGCAACGTAGAGGGTCTCCTCCATGATTTTCTTCTCATCGAGTTCTATGTGTGGTAAGCGTGAGACAGCCGCCGAAACGAGGATTAATGTCGCTACGCTCGGTGGGTTTATTGAATATGTCTTGTCGCCGATGGTTATCTCCGCCGGCTGTTGGAGGATTGTTTGGGCGACTATCTGTTCTGTGGTTGGCTTTTCCATTCCGTCTGATTTGATTGGTTGCGAGAGTGGGACTCGAACCCACGACCTCTGTGCCGGGAAAACACAGCGAGCTTCCACCGCTCTCTCTCGCTTGAGGTGCTTTAAGTGCGTTACGGATTGATTGACGCGCCATCGCTTTGAACCGGAAGTTGTTCAATCATTCACGCAGCGTACTCCTCTTAGACCGATTGGTTCTTGAAGTAGGGTTTGACCATCTTGCCTTCTTTTGGCTTGAGAACCTTTGCGACATAGTGTAGCATGATGCCATCCGTTGTCGAGTAGCTCTCCTCGACGTGCAAGGTGCTACGGTCGATTTGAATACCCTCACATTCTTCGTCTTCGGGAGTGAGGCGGAATGCGTGCTCTCCGGCGATGATGCCATCGACGTCATCCCACGGACGCTTTACGCCTTTCTTCACAAAGTGGTCAAACTCGAACTGATACTTGTTCTTCCCGATGCGAGAGTCTACAAGGTCGCCGCCCTCCTCGAGGGCTTCGGTCTCTGATCCTGCGGTTGTGGTCAACTTGGTTGTGGTGTCCTTGGGCACAGCGATTGCTTTCCAGCCTGCATCGGTATCGGGTGCGCCGTTGGATGATGCAGCGGTTTCTATGGTGGGTTTGCCCCATGAAAGTGTTGCCATATTGTTGTTGTGTTAAATTGTTAATAATTGTTGTTCTGTTTATAAATCACCGGGGTAATTATGACCTCGTCTCCGTCTTCTGTCTCAAGAATTGGAAGATATCCGTCATCTGTGTCGGTGTCTTGAGCATCGATTATTGCAGACTGCGGTGTCTGTATCGGTGCGTTGTCCTCTCCGAAATACTCGTATCTGAGTTTGACTACAACGAAGTGCTGGTGAATATCCGGCTCTGCTTCCGTGTATATGGTCTGTTGAAGTATGAACTTGTAACATGACACCTCTGCCGTGAGGCTGTCAGCCCATGCCTGTGCAAGTTTCTCCAACTCCTCGGCTCGTCTTCCGTCTTCCACCCATGTGCCGTTGTCGTCGGGGTCGATGTCTGGCAGATAGATGTTAACGGTTACCACGCCTGTTTGGATTTGGTCGGGCAGTCCAGCGGTAAAAGTCACCACTGCGTCTTCCTTTTGGCTGTCGCGAGGACGTAATCCATTGCGATAGACCTCTCCTGATATTAGTGTGTAGAGAGTGCTATCTCGAAGGAGTCGGTAAATATCGCCCTGTATTTGTTTTCCTGTCTTTGCCATTGGGTGGTTACTTTATAAATCCGAGTTGTTTCAAAATCTGTGGCACGAGTTTGTCTGCAAGGAGTTCTGCGCTGTCGAGTACATCTCGTCCTGTTGCTGAGACATAGGCGGCGTATTCCATTCCGGCTACCACAAGGAGTACGATGCCCTCTGGGAACTGCTTGGCTATCTCTTTGGCGAATTGAATTCCGCTCTTTGCTCCGATGCCGCCCTGTAAGACTACTGCAAAGTCGCTTTGGTATTGTATCTTCCCATCGAGAACGATAATGTATCCGAGCGAGCTTCTCAAGTTGCCGGTGCGGTCTTTGTAAGAGTTGGTCTCTCGCGCAGTGTTCAGGCACCGTTCTCCGATGTACTGCAAGTTGTATATGAGAGCGTTTGTTATCCGCTCCACCTGCTTCTCGAGGTACTTGTCGATTTCCGATTCCGGGGTCTTCTGCGTGATGCCCATTTCTTTGTCGTTATTTTATCCGAATTTCGCGTCTGTGGCGTTTTTTCGCTTTAATGGTATGGTTGTCTCATCCGAAGTAAAACGAGGCGACACAGCGCAAAATACGGCTTTAGATTAAAATCCTTATTTCTCCGACCGCTTCGAGGATTTCCGGCGGCGCAATCAGTGAAAATTCTCCGAGAGACTTGCCGCTCCTGTCCGTCAGCCTTATCTGCTCGGAGTCCGGGAGTGGCTGTTCTTCGAGCAGCACCGTGTAGGTAGCTTTCGTGAACCGCTCTCCGTTTACTCTGCCGAGGTTGTTGCGGCTGTTGGGCAGATATTGACAAGGGATAGGCACGTTCCATCCGACCTCTGTCGCTTTCTGCAGGTAGCCGGTTTCCGGGTCAATCTTGCCGGGAGTCTTCTTTTTGAATTCAATTGTGCCGTTCTCGATTATCATAGTCTGTCTCCTTTGTAGCCGAAAGTGGCGCACCCGGCATTTTTCGCCGGCTCAAGTTCAGCGTAGATGTCCGATGCTTCTCGCTTCAAATCCTTGCGCTGCTCGTCTGTGAACGAGAAGGACTGACCGCCCTGTGAAATGTCGGGGGCAAGTGAGAGCCATAGCAGGAGGTCTGCCTTAGCAAGGCGATACTCCTTGCTCTGCAGACTCTCCTGCGAGGCTTCAGCGGTAAGCGAAATATTGCGACGCTCCGCTGTCTCCACAAGGGTGCGCAGCGGTATCGGATAAGCGTTCACGCTCTTGAGTGCGTCGAGATTCGTTGTAGCCATAGGTGCTTCACTTTATCAGTGTCGTTATTCCCACGAGGTCTTGTCGGTGCGGACGTAGAGATTGCGGTAGGCAGTGTCGAGGACGGGGATTGCGTCGGCTTCACCGATGGTTACCTCAGACTTCGGCTCGATCGTGCCATACTTCTTGATGACGGTGTGCGAGCGCACGGCTCGAATGATGCTGTGGCTTGCGTCATCATCGTCGAGGATGTCGTACTGAGTTGTGCCGAGTTTCTCGCTTTCCGAGAGGATGAGGCGGTGGTCAGCAAATGGATTGCCGGAAGTCGATGTGCCATCCTCGAATTCACGAGTGATGTCGGTGTCGATGACCTTGAGTTGAAGACCTCCGAGCCATGCCTGCTGTCCGAGCATCGTGTTGATTTGGGTGAGGTTCGGGGTCTGCGAGATGCCGAGGGCATTGGAAGCGAAGGAGGCGCAAGCCTTGATAATCTGTTCTGCCGATGCGATGCGGTAGAGTTCATCGAGATTGATGAAGCCGTATCGTGGGTTGAGTCCACGCGCTTTGGCTATCTTGCGAAGTGCCACAAGGTCGCCGATGATGTCGGCGTTGTTGCTGTCGCTCCAATCTGTTAGCGCGGTTTGCTTCTGCTCCTCGTCCACATCGTAGTCGAGGTCGAATTCATTAGCGTATGTCGCATTGGTCGTGGTGTTGAACTTGCAGACACCGGCGTTGGAGGCGAGTGTCCATGCGATGTATTCAAGTTCTGCCTGTACGCCTGTGGCGCAGAAGTCGATGTCTTCGCCCCAGAACTGCACAAGGTTGGTTGCGTCCTCGTCTTTGGCGAGTGCGAGTTCTGTCTGATATTTCTTGATTTCCGAGCGGCTCATCTCACGAGAGATCGCAATGTAGGGGATGTCTCCCTTTGCGCTCTCGAATATGGGACGACGCTTGCGGATAATCGTGCCGTTATCCGAGTGAAGATCGGCTGCGACGTTCCTCTTGGAGAGTTGATTGGTTAGCGTTTTCCAATCATAGCCGGTTACTTTCTTCACCGGGAAGTGAGTGCCGAAGAGGAAGGGCTTCATGTCGAGGGTGTTGAGACGTGCTTCCACCATCTGCTGATTCAGCCCATGAATGAGGGTATTTACTACTGTTGCCATTGCTTGTCTTTATTAATCGGTTATGATCCCTTTCATCTTGTCGATTAGGAAGTGAGGAACGGGGTTGTTTCGGGTTACGGCGATTACCCATGCGTCGGTGTTGATGTTCGACTTGGAGTCGAATACCTTTCCTGTGCCGTTGACGGAATGCGGCTCATACTTGAGGGCAGCACCCTCTATGGCTTCCGCTTTTGCTTCGACAACGAAGCCGCCGAGAGGAATAGCACCGATGGTGGTGTTCACCGTGATGGTGTCGTATTTCTTGTTGCTATCATCGATTGCAGTGATAGCATGGGCGGCTTTGCCGGGTTCGGTCATAATGATGTCGCCGACTTTAAAATTGTGGAATTTGGAGACCTTGATTGTCTTGCCGTTAGAGGTTACCTCGGCGGTTACCTCTGCTGTCTTGACTACATGGGTCACGCCATCGATGGTTGCGCTCAAAATCGCCCCCTCACGGAGAAAGTTGCCACCGAGTTCCGATGCTGCCACCGAAACTCCACCACGAATGTCGGCTGTCTTGTGAATGAAGATGCGAGGAGTCAAATCGTCGCGTCTTTTCTTTACTGTCATTGACATGGTTGTTGCGTCTTGTTAATTGGTTAAACTTAGAAAGGCTGACTATCGGCAGCAGGGACGCCCTCTCTATGCGAGATTGCCGCTTTCTGCGCTTCCGTTAGTTCAGTCGATGTTGTGCTGCCTGTCGAGGCAGATGGTTTGCCGAACACAGCCCCTTTTGCTGCCGTGTCATTAGCGATGCCCTCGACCTCGGTAGTGATCTCGCCCATCATTGAGTTGAACTCTTCCTCGCTGTATTTTTCGAGGGGGAGACGCTCGTAGGGCTTGCGGAGATTTTCGGGCAGTTTGCTGATGACAGCGTTGAGTTGCTGCTTTCGGGTGTCGGTTGTCTTGGAAGTCTTAAGCTCGGCGATATCTGCCATCAGCGTCTGCGCCCATGCCGGTACTTCCTCGCCCCCGGGATTGTGGTTGGTTGCGCTGCTGCCTGTCGGCTGCTCGCCCCCTGCGGTGGTGTTTGTGGTCTTCACTCCGTCTTTCAGTCCGTAGCGGTTCTCATAGTCCTTTACTGCGTTTTCACGCGCAGTGTTGGATGCTTCGGTCGCGCGGCTGTCGCCGTAGCTCTCGATGACCTGCTGAATGGTCACTCCCTCGACTGCGGTCTTGACCTGTTCTGCGGTTGTGGCAGTCTTCGCGAGCTTGTCCGCTATCCTGCCGAGAATTGAAGCCGATACCCCCGGGAATTTGGTTGTAAGTGCTTCTAAAATTTCCTTTTTCATTGCGATGTGAGTTAACTGATTAGTTTAGTGCAAAGTTATATAAAAATTTTGAGTGATTACAATAAAATCATAAAAATCCAAGCGTTTCAGAAGAAAAATTTCTAAAAACACACTATTTAGCATGTTTGCCAAGTGTGAGTATATAAAAGTTAAAAATGGTGTGTTCGGTTGAT